>DATNPP010000053.1:0-9762 GCA_036703175.1 Oscillatoriaceae cyanobacterium | reverse complement strand
ATCAAGAAAACATCAAGATGCGGCGAGCAATGGCGGCAGGAATCCGTCACGGTGGGAGCATGAGGCCATGTTGCAGCCCGCGCCGGGCCGTTCGGAGGCCCATCAGGCCGATCGCGCGTCGGCCGCGCCCGTTCATGCCGCCAACCCCCGTTTCCGTTGGTTGGGTGTCGACGCGCCGGCGTCGCGTGGCAAGGAACTGCCCTGGGGAGCCTACGGCTGGGCAATCGCGCTCGTCGTCCTCGCCACGCTGGTGGCCCGCGCCGTCTACGGCCGCCTCGACGAGGCCAATCTGATCTTGATCTACATGCTCGCGATGCTGCCGGTGGCGCTGCGCGGCGATTCGGGGGCGGCGATCGCCACGGCCGTCATGAGCGTGGCGGCGTTCGATTTCTTCTGCGTGCCGCCGCTGTACACCTTCGAAGTCTCGGACACGCAGTATTTGCTCACCTTCGTCGTCATGGGCCTCGTCGGCGGCTCGCTGAGCATGGTGGCGGCGCGACTGGCCGCGGAAATTTCGGCCTCGCGCCAGCGCGAACGCCGCGCCCGCGCCCTGTACGCGCTGAGCCATTCGCTGCTCGCCGTGCGCATGCCGGATGAAGTACTCGCCGAAGGCGCGCGCGTTCTCGGCGGGGAACTGGGGCTGCAGGTCGGAGCCTGGCTGCAGGACACGGAAGGCGAGCCGCAGGCGGTCGGCCGCGCGCCGATGGCGCTCAACACGAGCGAGTGGCAGGTGCTGCGCTGGTGCGTGAGCGAAGGTGCCTATGCGGGCCCGGGAACGGGCGTGCTGCCGGGACTCGCCCACATGTTCATGCCGGTGCGCACGAGCCGGCGCGTACACGGAGCGCTCGGCATTGTGAGGCCGGCCGAGGAGCAGAGCCGCGCCTCCGAGATTCGCGCCATGCTGGAGACGGGCGCGAACCAGATCGCGCTCGCGATCGAGGAGGCCCGCGCGCGCGAGGAAGCCGCCGCCGCAAGAACCCAGGTCGAAACCGAGCGTTTGCGCAGCGAGCTGCTGAGCGCCGTGTCGCATGATTTGCGCACGCCGCTCACGGGCATCGTCGGCGCCGCGAGCAGCCTCGCCACCGATGCCGACGCGCTGCCGGACGACGTGCGCCGCGAGCTCGCGCAGGGCATCGTCGAGGAGGGCGATCGCCTCAATCGATTGATCACGAATCTGCTTCAGGCGACGCGCCTGGATGCCGGCGCGCTGCATTTGAACCGCACGTGGTGCTCGATCGAGGAGGTCGTGACGCCGCCCGTCGAGCGTCTGGCGACGATGCTCGAACGCCGTCACGTGACGGTGGACCTGCCTGAGTTACCGCTGCTGCACGTGGACGTCGCGCTGCTGGAGCAGGTCTTCGTCAATCTGCTCGAGAACGCCGCCAAGCATACGCCCGAAGGCACGCCGATCACCGTGCGCGCACGGCACGCGGGCGATCGCATCGAGATCGAGGTTTCGGACGAAGGTCCCGGACTTCCTGCCGGCGAAGAAGAACACATCTTCGAAAAATTCCGCAGCACCCGCACGGGCGGCGCGGGGCTGGGCCTCGCCATCTGCCGCGGTGTCGTGCAAGCCCACGGCGGGGCGATTCAGGCGGCCAATGGACCACGAGGCGGCGCGAGCTTTCGCTTCTGGCTGCCGTTGACCGCGCCGCCGCCGACGCCGGAGGAGCGCGATGGCTGATTACAAGCCGCTGATTCTCGTGATCGAGGACGAAGCGCCGATCCGCCGCTTTCTACGCGCCACGCTGCCCGTGCACGATTTTCGCTTTCTCGAGGCCGTCACCGGCGCGGACGGCTTGCGCCTCGCCGCCGCGCAGCGCCCGGACGTCGTCATCCTCGATCTCGGCTTGCCGGACACGGATGGGCTCACAATCGTGGGCCAGCTGCGCGAATGGAGCGAGGTGCCGATCGTGGTCTTGTCGGCCCGAGAGCGCGAAGGCGACAAGATCGCCGCGCTCGACGCGGGTGCGGACGATTACCTGACCAAGCCGTTCGGCGTCGGCGAGTTGCTCGCGCGCTTGCGCGTCGCATTGCGTCACGGGGCGCGCCGCGCGAGCCCGGACACGGCCGCCTTCGAGAGCGGGGACTGGCGCGTGGACCTCGCTGCGCGGCGCGTGTTCGCGCGTGGCGAAGAGGTCCACCTCACGCCGACGGAGTACCGCTTGCTGGTGATGCTGATTCGGCACGCCGGCAAGGTCGTCACCCACCGTCAGTTGATGCGCGAGCTGTGGGGCACGGAGCAAGAAGACGCCCAACACACGCTCCGCGTGCACCTCAGCACCCTGCGTCGCAAGCTGGAGATCGATCCGGCGCACCCCCGACATTTGATCACCGAGCCCGGCATCGGGTATCGCCTGTGCGAGTAAACTAGGACCCCATGAAAGCGCTTCACCATCCCCGCGCCGTCGTCTACGCCCCCGATGCGCCGAGCCTCGAGCCGATGCTCAGGGCCCTCGCGCGACTCGGCATCGAGGGCTACGCGGCCCCGACCCTGGAGTCCGTCTCGGAGCGCGCGCTGCGCATGGACACCTTGATGGTCGTCGTCGCCGTGCGCGAGCACGAGCAGGACGCGGCCCTCGCGACGATCGCGGACGTCCGCCGCGCGCCCAAATCGAAAGACGTGCTGATTGCGGCGCTCGCGCAGAACGGGCTCGGCGAAAAGGCGCTCGCTGCCGGCGCCAACGTGGCCCAGTCGGGGCCGTTGACGCTCGCGTTGGCCTACACGCTGCTGCTGCGTCTGGCCCGGCGGCCGCGGCTGGAAGACACCGCCACGCCACCGACCGCGCAGACGCCCGACGATCCGCACGAGGTGCTGCGCCGGCGCGTGGATCGACACATGGCGAGCCTCAAGATTTACCTGGGCGCCAGCCCCGGCGTGGGCAAGACCTATGCGATGCTGCGCGAGGGCCACGAGCTGCGCAATCGCGGCGAGGACGTGGTCGTCGGGCTGATCGAGACGCATGGGCGCCGCGAGACGGCCGAGGTGGTCGACGGCCTGGAGGTCCAGCCGCGCCTCGACGTGCCCTACAAGGGCGTCACGCTCGACGAGATGGACCTCGACGGCCTGCTGACCCGAAATCCGGCGATCGCCCTGGTCGACGAGCTCGCGCACACCCACGCGCCCGGCTCGTTGAACAAGAAGCGCGACGAGGACGTCAACGTGCTGCGACTGGCCGGCATTCCCGTGATCTCGACGCTGAACATCCAGCACCTCGAGAGCCTCAACGACATCGTCGAGCGCATCACGGGCATCAAGGTGCGCGAGACGATTCCGGACACGATGCTCGAAGAGGCCGAAGAGGTCGTGCTGGTGGACCTCTCGCCCGAGGCGCTGCAAAAACGCTTGCAGGCCGGCAAGATCTACGCGCCGGAGAAGATCACGCAATCCCTCTCCAACTTCTTCACGACGCACAATTTGACCGCGCTGCGCGAGCTGGTGCTGCGCGAGCTCGCGGACAAGGTGGACGAGACGCTCGAGGAGGTGCGCGCGAGCATCGGCAAGCCGGCCGGGCCGACGGGCATTCAGGATCGGTTGCTCGCCTGCATCACGACGGCGCCGGACGCCCAGCGCATCATCCGCCGTGGCGCGCGGCTGGCGGCGCGTTTGAGCGCGGAGCTGTTGGTGCTGCACGTGGAGACCCATTCGCCGAGTGCCGCCGAGGAGCGCTCGCTCGCGGCGTCGATCGAGTTGGCGGAGAGCCTGGAGGCCGAAGTGGTGCGATTGAAACACGACGATGCGGCCGAGGCGATCGCCCGCTACGCCACCGAGAACAAGTGCACCATGATCCTGCTCGGCGAGACGCATCGGCCGCGCGTGAGCCTGGTCTTCAAGAAGTCGATCTTCGAGCTGATCCTGGACAAGACCTCGAATATTGACCTCGTGACCGTGGCGACCCACGTGGTTTGAGCATCTTCGGGATACCCCACCCCACAACGCTCTGCTTGCACGCAACGCGCGGCAGGGACGATCGGAATCCAATTGTTAAGCATTGTAAATTAGCGGGGTACAACGCAAGATTTTAAGGGTTGATTAAGACAACTTCATCAGGAGTTTTAGTTGGAGAAGAAACCCATGATGAAGTTCCGCTCGGCGCCCGTGCTGATCACGGCGATCGCCCTCGTCCTCGCCGGCTGCGGCCAGAGCACGCTCGGCCCGGCGCTTCTGGCATCCAGTTCCCAGATGACGGATCAGGCCTCGCCGCTGCTCGACAGCCCGAACGCCACGGGCCCGCTGAACCACATGCCGGCGCCCGCCACGCGCCCCGGCCAGTGGCTGCTGTTCGCCAACCACGAGCACACCAAGTTCTCGGTGGACGGCAGCGGCACGGTCTCCGACATGGTGAACATCCTCCAAAAGGGCGGCGTCGACGCCATGGACCTGACGGACCACAACAACATGCAGGGCGTTTTGACGCCGGATTTTGCGAACTCGCCGCTGATCATGATCAAGGGCATGGAGTGGGGCGCCTGGCGCCAGGACGGCGAGACCGTCGTCGGCCACGCGGGCCTGCTCGAAATGGACGGCACCGATCCGCTGCCCACCAACGCGACGCTCGACGAGATGCTCGCGATGGCCTCCGCGCGCCACGCTTACATCATCGCGAACCACCCCTTCTGCAACGGCAACGCCTGGGCCTCGGCGCCGGTGCTGCAGCCGCAGGTGAGCGCGATGGAAGTCTGGAACGGCTACTGGACCCTCACGGAGCCCATCACGCACAACGACAAGGCGCTGGCCTGGTACGACTCGCTGCTGCAAGGCGGCCGTCACCTCACGGCGATCGGCGGCGCGGACTACCACGGCCCGTGGTACCAGCATCTGCCTTCGGTGCCGGGCTCCGAGCCGATGCGTCCCGTGAACCTCGTGTTCGCGACCTCGCACGACGCCAAGGGCGTGATGGACGGCGTGCGCGGCGGCCACATCACGGTCGAAGCCACCAACACGGCCGCCCGCGTGGTGCTCGAGGCCGATCCTGCGCACGACGGCAGCTGGGCGACGATCGAGGGCGACGACATTCCCGTCGCGTCGAACGGCACGATCCCGATGCGCGCCCACGTGATCGGCGGCAAGGGCCTCACCGTCACCTTCTTCGGCAAGTCCGGGCCGATCGGCGCCGCCAAGGTCACCTCAGACGACCAGGAAGTGCCGGTGACGGTGCCCGCGGTGCCGGGCATCGCGAACTACGTCCGCGTCGAGCTGCAGCAACATCCGGGCCACAGCTGGTCGATGACGGCGCTGACGAATCCGATCTACTTGAACTGAGCGCCCAACCGACAACCAGTTTTCGCCCCGCCCCGGGAGGGGGAAAAATCAGGTAGTTCGGTCCTGTCGCCGGAGGCAAGGCGGCCGCCAAGCGGGGGTATATAAATCAAACCCCTGGAGATTGCGCATGCCCTCCCCGATCGGCGATTTTTTCAGCAACGCGTTTCGTAGCCTGGCGCGGCCCTTTGCGGCCGCCCAGAGCGGCATCACGCACAAGCTCGCCACCTGGGGGCACGACGTCGCGCTGTTCGGCCCGCTCGCGCAGCTGGGCCCCGGCGTGTCGGACAAGCTCGACCAGGCCTCGGAGAAGGTGCTGCTGCCGCACTCGCCGCTGCACGTCAACGTGCCGGAACCCAAAAGCTTCGCGCCGTTGGTCGACAACCAGCCGACCGAGCTGCTGCAGGGCGCGACGGCGCTCACGCATCCGCGATTGCCCACCACTTTCGGCATTCATCTGCCGACCGCGGGCGACGCGCGGCTCGATCTGCGCGCGGCCGGTCCCGGCACCGATTGGGGCACGAAGGGCAGCGAGTCCGCCGTCATGAGCGTGTACCTGGACGGCGCCTATCATCAAGACGTGGTGCTGACGGGGGGCGCGCAGGAAACGCCGTACGCGCTGTCGCTCGGGAATTTGCCCGCCGGGGATCACACGGTCAGCCTGCGCTACGCTCCGGAGAAGTCCGCTGCGGGCGCCAAGGGCATCAATCTGGGCTCGCTCACGGCGCAATCCGTCACGTACGGCTCGTCCGAAGAGAAGTGGGCCGCGGACAACGCCCCCGTGCTGATCGGCCGCAACGGCCTCGCCAACAACCACAACGATGCGCCTTTGGCGCTCTACCACAAGTTCGTCAAGAATCCCGACGGCACCACGACGATCTCGTACAGCTACGCGTACTCGAACGAGGACGGCGGCGACGGCGCGAATCTGGCGCTGGAATACGCGCTGTACGGGCGATCGCTCGACATGCAGCACGTCTACGACGTCACCGTCGACGGCAACGGCAAGGTGCTGCGACGCCAGTACGAAGGCCCCTGGCACAACATTCACAACCTCTCGAACGGCATCGCGTCGAGTCTCCGCGGCGTTCCGGCGAGCCCGAGCCGCCAGATGATGGACTTCAACGGCGAGTTCGACGGCTCCCACGCGGTGCTACGGACCGAGACGACCAACAACAACGTGACGGATTCCGGCATCGGCGGGCTGCGCTTCCGCTTTCCGACGGACAATCCGATTCGGAACGCGGCGGACGAGTCGCTGCTGCTCAAGCGGCCGGATTTCTACCGCATCTCGACGGCCGAGGTGGCCCGCGAAGGCAAGATCGACCCGAAGGGCGTCGGCTCGAAGCCGGATCCGAGTATCTGGGGCTACATCAAGTCGCAGGCGCTGGACCTGATTCCTGGCAAGCAGCGCCAGATTGCCGATCCGCGGAACTACCTCTACGTGCAGCTCGAAGGCCAGGGGCTCGAAAAGCACCCATTGGGCGTGCGCGTGCAGCTGAAAGACGGCAGCTGGCATTCGTCGGATCTGGGCAATCCCAAGGCGCGCCTCGGCGACAGCGGCTGGGCCCAGGCGGCCGTGCGGCTGCCGCCCGGCACGAAGCCGCAGGACGTGAAGGCGATCGCCTACGAAGGCGGCAAGGTCGTGAGCCAGGGCCCGGCCTACATGCTCGATGCCGAGTTCAATCCGCAGATGGTCGAAGCGCCGAGCTCGACACCCGCGTCCTCGGCGCCGTAGAGGCCGCGATCGGGCTGAACGTGGTATCATGGGGTTTTCGCGAAGGACCCCATGACGCTTTCGACCCTTTCCCGCTGGATCACGTCGCAGGGCCTGCCGGCCCGCCTCGAGAAGCTGCTGGACGACACCGGCCGCACCCGCCCCGTCACGGTGAGCGGGCTTTCGGCGCAGGCCAAGCCGTTTCTGCTCGCGGGCACCGCGGCGGAGTCGCGCGGGCTACTCGTCGCGCGCTCGACCGAGGAAGCCAAGCGCTGGCTCGTGGAATTGGAGGCGTTCGGCCTCGAGGCGCTGTACTTTCCGGCGATCGAAATCGCCCCCTACGAGGGCGTGAGCCCCGACGAGGAGTTGCTCGCCCAGCGCCAGGCCGTGCTCGCGGCGCTGGTGTCGGGCACGGCGCGCTGGGTCGTCACCTCGATTCGCGGCCTGGCACTGCGCTTGCCGCCCGCGGACGCCTGGGGCGGCGCCGTGCAGCAGTTGCGCATCGGCGATCAAATCGAGCCGCAAGCGCTGATTCAGCAGCTCGTGCGCCTGGGGTACCGGCCCACACCGCAGGTGACGGAGCGCGGCGAGTTCTCGCGCCGCGGCGGCATCATCGACGTGTTCGCGCCGCACGCCGAAGCGCCCGTACGCATGGAGTTCTTCGGCGACGAGCTCGATAGTCTGCGATTGTTCGACGTCGAGACGCAGCGCTCCGGCGAGACCGTGAGCGGTCTGAACCTGTATCCCACGCGCGAGCTGGTGCTGCCCGAGCGCGATTGGCCCGAGATCGAGGCGCGCATTCGCGAGGCCTTCGCGAAGCAGCAAAAGAAGCTGAACTTCGTCGCCAATCGCCTGCGCGCCGAGACCGAGGCGGACCTGACGAAGTTCGCCGCTTTCAGCTACTTCGAGGGCTGTGAGTACTATGCGCCCTTCGTGCATACGCACATGGGGTCGCTGCTGGACTATCTGCCGGACGAGACCGTCGTCTGGTGGGACGATCGCGAACATCTGCTCGGCGATCTCGCCAAGTGGGCCCACACGCAGGACGAGGCCTACGACAAGGGCGTCACCGAGGGGCGTTTGCTCGCGCTGCCCTATCCGCTGCACGCGACGCCCGACACGCTCGAAAAGCGCTTGTCCGAGCTACGGCAACTCGACCTCACCAGCCGCTCGGCGGCGGACGTCGCGCTGAACGCGCCCGCGAGCCCGCGCTTCCACGGCGAGTTCGACAAGATCGCGATTCAGGTCAATCAGTGGCAGCACGCGGGCGAGCGCGTCGTGATCGTCACGCAGCAGCCGCAGCGCGCCTTCGGCATTCTCGACGAGCGCGGCGTGAACGCGAGCCTGTCCGATCCGCCGACCAGCCCGGACGGCGAGCTCGGCGGCGTGTGGGTGGTGCGCGACAATTTGCTCGAAGGCTTCCAGTGGCCCGAGCTGCGGCTGACGGTCCTCACGGACCTCGAGCTCTTCGGCCAGCACCGCCGCGCGAGCGCCCGCGCGCTCAAGAAGTTCCAGCATCAGGGCACGGCCTACGGATCGGCGGCCGAGCTGAAAGTCGGCGACTACGTCGTGCACTACAAGCACGGCATCGGGCGCTTCACGGGCCTCACGCGGCTCTCCGTCGACAATCAGGAGCGGGAATACCTGTCGCTCGTGTACGCCAACGAGGCGCGGCTCTACGTGCCGGCGGATCAGGTCAATCTGCTGCACCGCTACCGCGGCGCGGGCGAAGGCGGCGCGCCGAAGCTGCACAAGATGGGCGGCGTCGAGTGGGAGAACGCCAAAAAGCGCGTCAAGAAGGGCCTCAAGGAGCTGGCCGAGGATCTCGTCAAGCTCTACGCCCAGCGCGCCAGCCTGGAGGGCTTCGCCTTTCCCGAAGACACCCTCTGGCAGCAAGAAATGGAAGAGGCCTTCCCCTACGAGGAGACGATCGATCAGCTCAAGGCGATTGAAGACACCAAGCGCGACATGGAGAAGATGCGCCCGATGGACCGCTTGATCTGCGGCGACGTGGGCTTCGGCAAGACCGAGGTGGCCATTCGCGCGGCATTCAAGGCGATCATGTCCGGCAAGCAGGTCGCGGTGCTCGCGCCGACCACCGTGCTCGCGCAGCAGCACTACCACGTCTTCCGCGAGCGCTTCGCGCCGTATCCGATTCGCATCGGCTTGCTCTCGCGCTTCCGCACCGCGAAGGATCAGCGCGAGGTGGTCGCCAAGCTCAAGACCGGCGAGATGGACATCGTGATCGGCACGCACCGGCTGCTCTCCAAGGATCTTGGCTTCAAGGACCTCGGGCTCATCGTCATCGACGAGGAACACCGCTTCGGCGTCGCCCACAAGGAGAAGCTGAAGTTCCTCAAGAGCCGCGTGGACGTGCTCACGATGAGCGCGACGCCGATTCCGCGCACGCTCTACATGGCGCTGTCCGGCGCGCGCGACATGAGCCTCATCGCCACGCCGCCGCAGAACCGCCATCCGGTGCGCACCAACGTGGGGCCCTACAACCCCGACGACGTGCGCACGGCGATTCTGCACGAGCTGGAGCGCGGCGGGCAGGTCTTCTTTTTGCATAACCGCGTCGAGACGATCAACGGCGTGGCCTACGAGCTGCAACAGCTCGTGCCCGAGGCGCGCATACGCGTCGGGCATGGCCAGATGGCCGAGAACGAGCTCGAGGATCTGATGCTCGACTTCAAGGACCACGCCTTCGACATCCTCGTGAGCACCACGATCATCGAGAGCGGCCTCGACATTCCGCGCGCCTACACGATCATCATCGACAACG
>DATNPP010000038.1:0-2862 GCA_036703175.1 Oscillatoriaceae cyanobacterium | reverse complement strand
CCGCGCGCGCCCGGGGCGCTCGCGACGCGCGAGAAGCGGCCGAGCTCGGCCGCGATGTCCTGCGCTTGTTGGGTGATGTCTCCGTGGCGCGTGCGGTAGGCCTCGGCCAGGCTTTCGAGAATGCGCGGAAATCCCGGCATTCCTTGGCGATCGCGCGGCGGAAAGTAGGTGCCGCCCCAGAAGGGTTTGCCCTCGGGCGTGAGGAAGACCGTCATCGGCCAGCCGCCATGGCCCGTGAGCGCCTGCACCGCTTCCATGTAGACGGCGTCGACGTCGGGGCGCTCCTCGCGATCGACCTTGACGTTCACGAAGTGCCGGTTCATGAGGGCGGCGATCGCCGGATCCTCGAAGCTCTCGTGGGCCATCACATGGCACCAGTGGCAGGCAGAGTAGCCCACCGAGAGCAGCACGGCCTTGTTCTCGGCGCGGGCCCGCGCGAAGGCTTCTTCGCCCCAGGGGTACCAGTCCACCGGGTTGTCGGCGTGCTGGCGCAAATAGGGGCTGGTTTCTCGAGCGAGTCGGTTGGGCATGGCGGATCTCCTCGCCAAGCATTCTAGCAGCATGCGCTCGGGACGACGCGTTCGCTCGAATGCCTCGGCGCACGCGCCGTGACGGCACGGTGATCCGCGCGCGAAAAAATATTTTTCTAGACGCCGTGCGGCTTCGCGGACTTTGTCCACAAGTAAATTTGAATTTAAAGCAAGGTTAAAGCCGAACGGAGCTATAAGGATTTTGTTGGTCCCACCGCCCCCGAGAGAGAGGTAGCTGCTCCATGAACTTCCGTCAGCTGACGCTTGGCACCCTGAGCCTTCTGACCGTGGCGACCGCCTTTGGCTGCGGCCAACCCGGCGTGATGTCGCCCACCCTGATGGGCATGGCGCAGGCCCCGAACACGATCAACGCGATGGGCGTGTCCCGCAAGCTGGGCTTCGACTGGAACCGCTACCAGAACGTCGATGCGCGCACCGCGCGTCCGGCGCACCTGCCCCGCCAGGCCATGCTGCCGAGCCACGTCGACCTGCGCGACCAGATGCCGCCGGTGTACGACCAGGGCCAGCTGGGCTCCTGCAGCGCTTTCTCGATCGCCAAGGGCTTCCGCGAGTGGCTGGAGCGCAAGGAGGGTCAGGGCGACACGCAGCTGTCGGCGCTGTTCTTCTACTACGCCGAGCGTAAGGACCAGGGCACCGTGAGCCAGGATTCCGGCTCGACGATCACCGAGGGCTTCAAGGTCCTGCAGAACGTCGGCGTCGCGCCGGATCGCGATTGGTCCTACGACATCGCGAAGTTCGCCGAGGAGCCCCCTGCGAAGGCCTTCAAGGATGCGGCGGCGTACAAGATCCACAGCGCGACGCAGCTCTCGAACCTCGACGACGTCAAGACCGCGCTCGCGGGCGGTTCGGCGGTTTCCTTCGGCTTCCTCGTGCACGCCAGCTTCCAGGGCATCGGCTCGGACGGCATGATGCCGATGCCGAAGCGGAACGACAAGGTCGAGGGCGGCCACGCGGTGCTCGCGGTGGGCTACGACGACGCCAAGAAGGTGCTCATCGTCCGCAACTCGTGGAGCAGCGGCTGGGGCGACAGCGGTTACTTCTACATGCCCTACGCCTACGTCACCGCCAAGAACACGGCCGACTTCTGGACCGGCCAATAACTCCAAACACCAAAGGGAGCGCTTCGGCGCTCCCTTTTTGCTTTACGAATCGCGCGTGAACGCGCCCGAGCAGGGCACGTCGCCGTCCGGCCCCGCGCCGTTGAAGTAGAAGCGGTAGTTTCCGTCGACCACCTGCGTGCCCCAGAAAAGCGGCGCGTCCGCCCTCACGCTCGTGCCGACCGAGACCGTGCGCGCCGCGCCCGAGTTCAGGCTCACGACGACGAGGGCGTCGCCGCTGCCGATCGCGGGCCGCAAGCCCAAAAGCACATAGCGCTTGTCCGGCGAGATGGCCGCCTGGAGCGGCGCGTCCTCTTTGTCCGCGTCCGGAAAGGCCGTGTGCACCGTGCGCAGCTTCTGCAGCGCGCCGTGCGGATCGAGCCAGTAGGTCGTCAGATCCCAGCCGCCCAGCTGGCGCGCGTCGAGGCCCAGGCACAAAAAGCCGCTGTCGGCCGGCATCGGCAACATGCGCGTGTGCGCCGGCAAGGCGACGGGCGTGTCGCGCTGCGTCGTCACGTCCATCAAGTAGGCGGTCTCGGGCGTGCGGTCGGGCCTGTCGGCGATCAGCAGGTGCGACTCGTCGGCCCAGCCCCAGATGTCCGGCAGCGCGAAACGGGCGTTCTTCGAGACCAGATCGTGCGTCACCGTGCGCGTCTCCCAGTCCACCAGGCAGCGCTCGAGGGGCCTGTCGCCGGCGCCGCCCATCTGAGCGAGCAGAAAGCGGCCGTGCGGCGAGAGGGTCGCCTGCGTCAGCGGGCGGTGCAGCAAGCCGCAGTCGCTCGCCATGTCGAGATTCTTGAAGGCCAGGGGGCGCTTGTAGTCCAGCCGCTCGGGGACGCTCAGAAAGAGGCCGCCTGCGAAGCTCGAGACCATCAAGCCGCGGGCGTTGAACTGCAGCAGCGTGCCCTCGCTCTGCGGCAGCGCCGCCGCGACGACCGGGCCCGCCGGCGTGGGCGTGGTCGGCCAGAACTGATGCACGCCCGCGAGCACCGCGACGAGCACCACCGCGGCGGCGATGCCCGCTTCGCGTCTGCCGAGGCGGCGTGACGCGCGCGGGGATGCGAAAGTCTCGAGCTGCGGTTCGGCTTCCGGCTCGGGCGCCGGCGCGAAAGGCAGCCGGGGCGTGGGAACCGGTTCGTCCTTGGGGCGGCTCGCGTGTTCGAGCGCCGAAAAGAGCGGCAGCAAATGGGCCGCGACGAGCGGATCATGGCGCG
>DATNPP010000016.1:0-5887 GCA_036703175.1 Oscillatoriaceae cyanobacterium | reverse complement strand
GTTGCTCGGCCTCGTGCTGCATGCGCTCCATGGCCAGCTCGCGCGCGTCGTAAAGGGCCTGCGTGAAGTTCGTCATCTCCGTGTTCTGCATGGCGCTCTTGAACCACTGGCCGAACGTCTGATGGGCCACGTGGTAGACGCACGTGCCCATGACCAGGCCGAGCGGCCGGTAGCCCGCCTGCAGCAAGGTCCAGAAGTCCTGTCCGGTGAGACCGCTGGTGAAGGGCTTGTCGTCCGGCGTCTTGAAGTTCAGCTGGGCGTGCCGGCTCTTCACGGCCGTGCCGACCGCCACGAACTCGGCCAGGTGATCGCTCCAATCGAGGCTCTTCACCTTGAGGCGCACGCCGATGATGCCGTCGGCGCCCAGCGCCTGGGCTTCTTCCTGCATGCGCGTCATGGCGAGCTCGCGGGCGTGGTACATCGCCTGCGAGAGCACCTTCATCTCCTCGTTCTTGGTCCAGTTGCTCTGCTGGTAGCCGATGTGATAGATCGAGCAGCCGATCACCATGCCGAGCGGCTCGAAGCCGGCCTGCGTGACGAGCAGAAACTCGTTCACGGACAGATCGCTCGTGAAGAGTCGATCGTGGCCGTGCCCGCCGCTCATCTCGACGAGGCGTTCGCGGGCGTGTTCCGGCAGGTCTTGTGGCGACTGGGGCATGGGGCCTCCTAAAGGGAGCGCGTCTCGCCGCTGGCGAGATCGAGCACCATGAGCGATTTCGGGGGCGTGGCGACCGGCGCTTCTTCGAGCGGACTCACGGCCGTGCCCTGGGCGACGAAGGTCACGAGCAGATCGTGGTAGACGACTTTGTTGATCTCGTATTCGATGTCCTGCAGATGCTCCTGCACCTGCATTCCCACGGCGCCCTGGGCGCGATGACGGCGCACGGCGTCGGAGAGCCGCACGCGCGCCGCGTGGCTCGCCTGGTAATAGCCGTGCGTGAACTGCGTCACTTCCTGATTGATCCAGCCGGCGCTGCTGAAGAGCGAGGGCGTGAGGATTCGGCGCGTGGCCGGATCCTCGTTCACGTAGTAGGCGCACAGGCCGAAAACCAGCGCGCGCGGCCAGTAGCCGGCACGGTGCAGCTGCCAGAAGTCCTGGCCGGACAGGTGGCTGGTGAACGGTTCCGCCGTCGGCTCGTGATCGGGAACGCGGATGGCGGTGCCGATCGCCGTGAATTCGACCAGGCCCATCGCCCACGGATGGGTGCGCGTTTTGACCTCGACGCCGATCACGCCATGCGCGCCCAGCACCTTGGCTTCGAGCGCCAGGCGTTGAACGCAGCGCTCGCGCGCGGTCGTGTGCGCGTGCGTCACCGCTTCCATCTCGCCCGTGAGCGGCCGATAATACCGCCGCATGGCGCGGTAGCCGACTTGCTGGAAGCAGCTGCCCATCACGAGGCCGAGGCTTTCGTAGCCCGCCTCGCTCGCGACCAGGCATTCGTTCACGCTCAGGTCGCTCGTGAAAAAGCCGTCCTCACGGCGTTTCTGGTTCTCGAGGCGATGCCGCGCCGCGAGGGGCAAGCGGCCGCCTTCGAGCGCGCTGATGCTCGCCTCCTGGCGCTTGCGCCGCTTTTGCTCCTCGGGCGTCTCGCGCCGCCAGAAGGGCATCAGACTCGAGAGAGCTTGGCGAGGGCCTTGCGGGCCTGCTCGTTGTTCTGGGCGAGCCGATTGAGTTGGTTCGCAAGCCCCTCGGTCCACTCTTCGAGGCTCACGTCGCGCGTGTTGAGCACCACGCCGCGCACGGCCTTCATCACGCGGGGCTTGACGTGCTTGCCTTCGCGCACGATCTGGAAGCGTTGCTCGTCGAAGCTGACCACGAGCTCGGTGACGGGTTTCTCTTTGGTAAAGAACCAGCCGCCGCGCGTGACGGTCGTGAGGTGCGGCAAGGTCAGCTCGAGTTTCTTCGCCAGTTGCTCCAGCGTCTCCTCGGCCGCTTCGGCCTGCAGCCTCAGATCCGCGGCCTGCACGTAGAAGTCCATATCGTCGCTCATTCCGCCCTCCTCGGGTGACATTTTACCCGCTGGCGCCGCGCCTTAACCCTGGCTTGTATTTTCAGCCGATGGCCGGCAACTCCAGGCGATCGCCTTCCTGCGTGCCCGTGCGGGCGATCGTGCCTTCGGGCAGCTCCAGCGTGGCGCGGGCGCCCTTGACGATCGGGCTCACGCTGCCGGGCTTCATGCCGGGAATCGCCTTGACCACCACCCCGTCGCGGGAGAGGAACAGCACGTCGATCGTGTAGCGCATGTTGAAGCAATGCACCGAGTTGCACGGCACGATGAGCAGCGCCTCGCCCTCGGGCAAGGCCTTCGTCCACATCAATCCGCGAAAGCGCGTGAAGAAGTTGTCGGCCCGCCGCGCGCGCTCGGCCAGCACGGCGCCCGTGCGTGCGTTCGTGATCGCGAAGGTCACGGGCTGGACCAGTTGGCCATCAATTGCAGCGCAATCGGCCCGAAGATCACGATGAAGACTACCGGAAAGATGAACAGCACCAGCGGAAAGGTCAACTTGACCGGCGCCTGGAAGGCCTTCTCCTGCGCGCGTTGCCAGCGGTTCTCGCGGGCGATCTCGGACTGCACGCGCAGGCTCTTCGCGACGGAGGTGCCCATCGCCTCGGCCTGCACCATCGAGAGCACGACCGAGTTCACTTCCTTGAGGTTGATGCGCTTGGCCATGTCCTTGAGCGCTTGACCGCGCGGGCGGCCGAGTTGAATCTCGCGCAAGGCTTGATCCAGCTCCTCGCGCAGCGGGCTCGGCTTGGACTTCTCGACGACCTTGAACATCGCCGCCTGCAAGCTGAGGCCCGCCTCGACGCAGATCGTGAGCAGGTCGAGCGTGCTGGGCAGCTCGCGCAGAATCGCGTTGCGGCGCGCCGTGGCCTCGCTGCGCAGGCGCAGAATCGGCACGAAGTACCCCGCGACGCCGCAAATCACGATCAGCAGCGGGACCATCACGAAATCGAAGCCGATCAGCGCGCTGTAGGCGATCGCCACGAAAAACGGCAGAATCACCGCGACCTTCAGCTGGCGCGTGCGCAGCTCGACGGGCGTCATGCCGTAGCGGCCGGCGTCGTGGATCACCTTGGCGAGCGCCTCGGCGTTGGCTTCGCTCACGCGCTTTCTGGCGAGCGGCGTGAAGACCTCGTCCAGCTTGGCGTTGAGATCCGCGAGCCCGTCCTTCTTGGCGGGAGGCGCTTCTTCCTCGGGCGTGTAGTTGAACTCGGGCGCGGCGTCGTCTTCGTTGAGGCGTTTGAGGCGGGTCTCGACGTCCTCCCGCTGCTTGGGCTTGGCGAGCGCCATCAGCAGCATGAAGACGGCCAGAAAGATCAGCGCGAGGATCAGATACTGCATTTAGACCTCGATCGTCACGATGCGCCGAATCACGTAGCTGCCCACGCCGATCATGCCGGCGCCGAAGGCCGTGAGCACGAGCCCGAACGGATTGGAAAGCAGCAATCCGGTGCGTTGCGGCGAAATCAGATAGAAGGCCAAGAACAGCACGACCGGCAAGGCGGACATCACCCAGCCGCTCATGCGGCCTTGCGCGGTGAGGCTCTGAATCTGCTTGTGCAGCTTGTTGCGATCGCGAATGGTGGTCGCGAGCGTCTCGAGAATCTCCGAGACGTTGCCGCCCGTCGTGCGCTGCACGATGAGCGCCGTCGTGGCGATCGAGAGGTCCTCGCAGGGCATGCGCGCGTTCCATTGCTCCAGCGCGTTGTCCATCGGCACGCCCATGCGCAGCTCCTGCAGCACCTCGAGCACCTCGCCGCGCAAGGGATCGGCGAAGTCGTCCGCGACGGTCTCGAGCGTCTGCAGAATCGTCTGGCCGCTCTTGACGCCGTTCGCCATCACGCCGAGCGCGTCCGCGAACTGGTCCACGAAGTCGCCCAGGCGCTTGCGATGCCGAAAGTCGACGTAAGCGTCCCCGCCGCGCAGCGCACCGAAGGCCAGCAGCCCGCCGAACACCGCGCCGCCCAGCCCGAAGCCGCCGACCACGAGGCCGAACGCGGCAGCGCCTATGGCGGTGAAGCGCACGCGCTTTTGATAGGTCTCGGGTTCTATTTCGATGCCCGCACGCTTGAGGCGCAACGCGAACGCCTCGCGCTTGGCCTCGGCGGCCTCGGCCCCGTCGGGCGCCTGGCTCACGCGCTTCGAGACCACGAGCAGCGCGCCGAAGACCAGCGCGAAGACGCCGGCGGCAATGGCGAGCAACATGATCGGGTTCATACGCGATCGCCTCGGAACAGGTCGGAAGGCAGATGGTGGCCCATGGCTTCG
This sequence comes from Oscillatoriaceae cyanobacterium, assembly GCA_036703175.1. Lineage (GTDB taxonomy): Bacteria > Cyanobacteriota > Sericytochromatia > S15B-MN24 > JAQBPE01 > DATNPP01. The sequence goes on along the minus strand of DATNPP010000016.1, from coordinate 1,613 downwards.
ATCGTGTCGAGGCAGTAAGGCCGAATGCCGGTCGAGCGGAAGTGGCCCTCCACGCGCTCGTGGCCGCGGCCGGTCTGGCGGAACTCGAAGAGATCCTGCATGGCGATCACCTCGCCTTCCAGGCCCGTGATCTCTGAGATCTTCACGATCTTGCGGCTGCCGTCGGCGAGGCGCGTCTGCTGCACGATGAGCTGAATCGCCGAGCCAATTTGCTCGCGAATCGCGCGCACCGGCAGCTCCATGCCGGCCATCAGCACCATCGTCTCGAGGCGCGCGAGCGCGTCGCGCGGCGTGTTGGCGTGGCCCGTGGCCAAGCTGCCGTCGTGGCCGGTGTTCATGGCCTGCAGCATGTCGAGCGCCTCGCCGCCGCGCACCTCACCGACGATGATGCGATCGGGGCGCATGCGCAAACTGTTGCGCACGAGGTCGCGAATCGTCACCTGGCCGGTGCCCTCGATGTTCGCCGGCCGGGATTCCAGGCTGATCACGTGCGACTGATGCAGCTTGAGCTCGGCGGCGTCCTCGATCGTCACGATGCGCTCGTCGTCCGGAATGAAGCTCGAGAGCACGTTCAGCAACGTGGTCTTGCCCGAGCCGGTGCCGCCCGAGATGAAGATATTGAGCCGGCTTTGCACGGCCGCCTCGAGAAAGGCCGCCATCGGGTCCGTAAGCGAGTTGAAGCCCACCAGATCGGCGATGCCCATGCGGCGCTTGGAGAACTTACGAATCGTGATCGTCGAGCCGTTGAGCGCGAGCGGCGGAATGACGACGTTCACGCGGCTGCCGTCCGGCAAGCGGGCGTCGACCATCGGGCTCGATTCGTCGACGCGGCGTCCCAACGGCGCGACGATGCGGTCGATGACCACGCGCAGCTGCTTCTCGTCGGTGAACTGGCGATTTGACAGCATCAGCTTGCCCTTTTTCTCGACGAAGATCTTCTCGGGCCCGTTGACCATGATTTCGGTGACGGACTCGTCGTCGAGCAACGTCTCGAGCGGGCCGTAGCCGATCGCCTCGTTGGAGATGTCCATCACGAGGCGGGTGCGCTCGGAGCGCGTCGCGATCGACACGCCCATCTCCTCGATGATGCGATTGGCGCGCTCGGCGACTTGATCGCGAAGAATCGCCTTGAACTGCGGATCGCTCAGGCGCTCGAAAGGCACGTCTTCGAGCTTCATCTGCTCGACCAGGCGCGCGTGGATCTTCTGCTTGACGGCCATGAGCTTCTCGCGCTCGATGTCGTGGGGCACCAGCGCCAGAATTTCGGGGGCTTCGGGCGACTCCGGCGCCGCGCTCGGCGTCTCGGGCGCGCGGCGGGGCTCGCTCGGCACGACGGCGTCGATCGCCGTCGCAAAAGGCTTCGCGAGGCTCGCCATGCCCTCGGGCAGCTCGGTGTGCATGCGGACGCTGAGATCGACCAGCGGAAACTCGGCGAGCCGCTCGGCGATCGCGAAGACCGCTTGCGCGACGGGGTGCTGGGGTGAAAGCTGCACCAGCGGCACGCCGCGATTGAGGGCGCTCACGACCATCGGATGGTAGGGCAGTCGGCCCAGCAGCTTGCGTTTGAGCGTGGAGGCGACGTCGTCGGCCGAGATGTCCGTGGTGACGCCTTC
>DATNPP010000014.1:0-3358 GCA_036703175.1 Oscillatoriaceae cyanobacterium | reverse complement strand
CCGAGCAATCCGGCGGCTTCGTCGCGACGGCGCTCAGCAGGCAGGCGTGGCGATCGCCGCGATTTCGCGCCTTTCGCTCCCTCGCCCCCCTGGTAAAACCCGCGAGGCTATGCTATGCTCAGCGTGCGGTCGTATGTAGTTTTTTCCTTTCAGAAGGGGTTCCAACGCGTTCGTATGGCAAAAGAAGACGTCATCGAGATGACCGGAACGGTCCAGGAGGCGCTCTCCAACGGCATGTTCCGCATTCTGCTCGACAATGGGCACGAGGTACTGGGGCACCTGGCCGGACGCATGCGCCGCTTCCGCATCAAGGTGCTGTTGGGCGACAAGGTGCGCGTCGAACTCTCGCCGTACGACCTGACCCGCGGCCGCATCACCTTCCGCGAGAAGGTGCCGTTCGGACAGGGCGGCCCCGGCGGCCCGAACCGCCCCAATCCATAAGCTTGAGCCCCCGCTTCCGCGGGGGCTTCGTCATGGTTGGCCCGTTTAGCGGCCGGTGGTGCGGGAACAAAATATAATCCCCCCCGGCCGTACGGAGGCCTGCGTGTCCACATCGATCCCCCCCATCGAGCTCACCAAGAAGATCGGCCTGATGCTTTTTCCTGGCGCCAGGCGACATCAGCCGCTTCCCTCGACGTGGAGCGGACGGCTCGCCTGGGCGATGGAGCTGGGCCTGAACTGGCTGATGCTGGCGCTCGCCGTCGCGAACCTGGCGCTGGTGGTGTTCGACTTCAGCTATTTGCATCTGCGCCCGACGTACCGCGTGCATGCGCCGCAGGTGCTGACGATCTACGACCCCGTCAAGGGCATCACGCCGCAGCACATCACCGAGGACTATCTGGCCGAGGCCGATCAGGCCTTCGCACAGGTCGCCGCCGCGCCCACGAGCTTCCAGACGGCGGCCACCCTGAAGGACCTGCGCGCGCGCTCATTGGCGATGCTGCAAGACGATCCGTTCGCCGAAGCGCATCTCTCGGGCGTCTTCGAGCAAATCAAGGACCATCTGCGAACCCATTTGGGGGTCGAGTCCGCGACGTCCGCGTTCACGCGCTACTGGAGCCTGGAGAACCTGCAAGGGCCACGGCTGGCTTCGGAGCGGGCGTTCTATCGGCGCGATTTGCGGCCGCTCTTTTCGCGCAACTATTTCCGCCGCCTGGGCGAGAACGGCCGTCCCTTCGACACCTTCTGGCGCATCGATCTGTGCTTCATTCCTTTCTTCGCGCTCGAGTTTCTGCTGCGCGGCCTGTGGGGATTGCGCTCGAAACGCTATCCGAGCTGGAAGGCCGTCTGCATCGACCGCTGGTACGATCTGGTCTACTTCGTGCCGCTCGTGGGCTACGGGCTGCCGCTCGCCAGCTCGAGCACGTTGCAGCTGCTGCGTATGATTTCCGTCGGCTACCGCATGGAGCGCTTGGGCTTGATCAACCCGGTGGTCCTGGTCGAGGAGCACACCACGCGCTTCACGAACGTGATCGCCGACGTGGTCAACCTCAAGCTGCTGAGCAACTACCAGGAGAGCGTGCGCCAGTTCAATCTGGCCGAGACGCTCAACAGCCTGACGCCCACCCAGCGCGCGGAGGTGACGCACTTCATCGAGCGCAATCTGAACATGCTCGTGACACGCGTGCTGCCGGAGTTGTCGCCCGAATTGGAGGCGATCGCCGTCCGCGCCGCCCACCGCGCGATGGACCAATCTCCGGCCTATCAGGCCCTGCGGCAAGTGCCCATGTTCGGTTCCGTCACCGAGCAGTTGCTGCCGGCGCTCGTCGCCGAGGTGGTCGGCGGCATGCAAAAGAGCCTCGCGCAGGTGGTCACGGATCGCGAGAGCCAGCGCCTGACGGAAAAGGCGATCGATCGCTTCTCGGCCTCGCTGCTCACGCACATGGCCCAATTGGGCACCGAGCAGGACGTGAAGAATCTGCTGATCGACATGCTCGAAGAGCAAAAGCGCAAGCTGCTTGTCTAAAACCCCGCACACGCTTGCTATTCGTGACCAGATCGCCCTCCACACGGTAGAATAAGGGAATACCCGCCGACGATTCCTCGCCAGGGAGTGCCCCCATGTTCCAGCAAGCGCCCTTGACCTTCTTGATCATCATGGCCGCCACCCATGGCCTTTACGCCGAGCCGTTTCTGCGCGAGCTGAAGCGCCAGGGGCATCGCGTGCACGTCGTCACGCGCGCCGACGCGCTGGGCTACGACTGGCCGCGCGAGCTGATCGACGGCCTCTACGCCGTGCCGGACATCTTCGACGCGGCCGAGCTGCGCCGTGCCGTCTGCTATCTGGGGCGCGAGCTGCGGATCGATCGGGTGGTAGGCCCCGGCGAGTACGACGTGGAGCTGGCCGCGAGCCTGCGCGAGCATCTGCGGTTGCCGGGCCTCGGCGAGAGCGCGGCGCGCTTTTTCCGCGACAAGCTCGCCATGCGCGACGGCGCCCATCGCGGCGGCGTGTGCGTGCCGGCTTACACGTCGCTGATCCACCTGCCCAGCGTCGCCCGCTTTCTGGCCGACGCGCCGGGCCCCTGGGTGCTCAAGCCGCGCACGGAGGCCTCGTCCAAGGGCATTCAGAAGCTGCACGAGCCCGGCGAGGTGTGGGACGCGATCCAGGCGCTGGGCGATCGCGCCAGCGACCACCTGCTCGAGTGCTACATCGCGGGCGACGTCTACCACGTGGACGGCATGGTCTCGGAAGGGCGCGTGCTCTTTGCCGCCGCGCATCGCTACGGCAAGCCGATTCTCGATCTGCACCGCGACGGCGGCATCTACACGACGCGCCGCGTGCGCCGCGGCAGCGAGACCGAAAAGGCCCTGCTCGCGATGCATGCCGATGTGCTCAAGGCCCTCGGGCTGCGCGACGGCGTCTGCCACGTCGAGTACATCCGCGGCCAGGACGGGCGCTTCTACTTCCTCGAATGCGGCGCGCGCGTCGGCGCCGGCTTGATCGACACGATGGTCGAGGCCGAGTCCGGCTTGAACCTGTGGGCCGAGTGGGCGCGCCTCGAGGTCGCCCAGGTGCGCGGTTCGTACGCAATGCCCCCGGTGCACGACCGCCACGCCGGCGTGCTCGCCACGGTCACGCCCGTCGAGCATCCGGATCCGCGCCCGTACCTGCAAGCGGGCGTCAGCCACGCGGCGATCGACAAGCCCTACCACCTCGGCTTGCTCGTCACGCACGAAGATCCCGACTGGGTCGCCGCCAAGCTCGAGGAGCTGGCCTGGTGCGTGGGCGTGGATTACGCCCAGCGGGCCTAGCTTAACCAAAGCTTAACGCGAGATTTGCTAAACCATAGCGTACAAGGACTCATGAGCCCCGCCCCAATGGAGGAGATCTGCTCATGGCCAAGCGCATTCCGTTGCT
>DATNPP010000695.1:0-3063 GCA_036703175.1 Oscillatoriaceae cyanobacterium | reverse complement strand
AAGACGCGCTACAGGCGTTCCCAGGCGACGGGCCGCAACGGCACGGCTTGGCGCGTGCGCGGCAAGCTGTAGTCGATGAAATTGCCCGCGATCGCCCGCGCCCGGTCGCCCAACCCCAGAAACGCTTGCCGTCCGGCCTCGTCGAGGGGCGATACCAGCTCGGTGAGCAGCGTGCGCGCCTCGTCGGCATGAGCGCGGGCGCCGGGCGCGTAAGGCTGCGCGGCGGCCTGGCCGAAGCGCGCGATTGCGAGCAGTGCGGGCGCCGGCATGGCGATCGCCAGCTCGGCCATCGCCTCGAAGTGCTCGGCGGCTTCCCCCGAGCCCGTCGCCAGCGCCAGCTCGCCCAAAAGGCCGTGCAACTCCGCCTGCTGAAAGCGCGCGCCGATCTCCGCCGCGTAGGCCAGCGCCTGCTCGGCGACCGGACGCGCGGACTCCCACTGGCCGGCCGAGATGAGCAGCCGCACCGTCGCCTTGCGGGCGGTCAGCAACGGCAGCTTCGCGCCGGTCGCGCGGCCCAGCCGCTCGGCGCGCTCGAGCAAATCCTGGGCTTCCTCCAATCGCCCTTCGTAGATCGCGGCCTCGCCCAACAGGGCGTTTACACGGCTTTCGGGCTCCGGATTGCCCGCTCGCTCCATCAGCGTCTTGAGCGTGAGGCCCGTCTTCTGCACCTGCGCGAGCTGTCCCAGTTGCAGCGCCATCTCCGTGCGGTAGTAGAGCGCGTGGCCTTCCAGAAAAACGTTGTTCAGGCTACGCGCCAGCTCGAGCGCGGAATCCGCCAGGGCCTGCACTCTGGTGAGTTTGCCCGCGTACAGCAAGGCCAGCGCCTCCATAATCTGCGCGAGCACCAGCGGATGCTTGGATTGCAGCTGCGCGGCCAGAAAGCTCGCGCCGTTCGCGTCTTTGAGGGCCTGCTCGATCGCGCCCAGCTTGAGCGCCGTGAGCGAGAGGTTGCACAGGCAAAGCGCCTCCTCGTTGCGGTGGCCGATCTCGTAGCAGAGCTGCTGCTGCTCGAGATAGAGCTCGCGCGCCTCGGCGAAGTCGCCTTGCAGCACCAGCGCGTAGGCCAGGCTGTCGAGCGCGTTGATGAGGCCGATCTTGTCGCCGAGGCCGCGCAGCAGCTTCAGCGCGTCGTGCAAATAGGCGATGCCCTGCGCGACCTTCTCGGGCCGCGTGGTCGCGAAGAGATAGCCCAGAAACGCGAGCGCCATGCCGCTCTGGCCCGTGTCGCCCACCGCGCGGGCCAGGGCGAGCGCGGCCTCGACGTCGACGATCGCCGCCTCCAGCTGTCCCGAGAGGTAGTGGACGCGGCTCGCCGTGAGCAGACAGCGCGAGGTCTCGGCCGGCTCGTGCGCCTCGCGGCAGGCTTCGAGCGCCTGCCCACAGGCCGCCAGGGCCTCGTCCAATCGGCTTTGCGACTGGTAGCTCTTGGCGAGCGAGTTCAGCAGATTGGCGCGCAGGGCATGGTCGCCGCATTCGATGGCCAGCGGCAGCGCTTCGAGGTAGGCCTCGTCCGCGCGCTCGTGGTCGCTTTGCTGGCGCTGCACGTCGCCCCACTGGTGCAAGTAGTCCAGCAGCAGACGCTTGTCGCCGTGCCCGTCGCGCAGGAGCTGCATGCCCGCTTCGAGGTAGATCGCGGCGCCCGAGCCGGCCAACAGCGCCGCGCTGCGGCGGCCCGTCTCGAGGCAGTAGCGCACGGTCTTGTCGGGCGCGTCGCCGCGCATGAACTGGTCGGCGATCGCCGTCAGTCGCTCCAGCGATACCTCGGCCAGCGGCGCGCCGGCGAGCGCGCTTTCGAGCACGAGGGCCACGCGCGTGTGCAGTTGCGTGCGCTCCTCGATGGCCATGCCGTCGAAGAGCACCTCTTGCAGCTGATCCTGCACGAAGTAGTAGTCGCCCTGCTCGTCGAGCACGAACACAGCCCCGTGCACCAGCTCGTCGAGCGCGGCGAAGAGTCGCTCGTCCTCGAAGCCGCTCACGCCCTTGAGCAGCTCGATGCCGAAGCCGTAGCCCACCACGGCCGCGGCGCGGGCGATCGCCTGTGCGTCCTCCGAGAGGCGCATGAGCTTCCGCAGCTGCAAGCCGCGCAGATCATGAGGCAAATGCTCGTGCGTGAGCGCAATCTCGGTGTTCCAGCGCCGCTGGGCGTGTTGCAGCGTGCCGCTCGTCACCAGATGCTCGAGCAGCATCTCGACGAAGTAGGGATTGCCCTCGCTCAGTGCCGCGACGCTCGACACGAAGCTCGGCGCGAGCGCCTCGCTGCCGAGCATCGCCGCGAGCATGCGCCGAATGCCGTCCTCGCTGAGCGCGCGCAGCGGCCGTTTCTCCACGCGATCGAGCCAGCCGCGCCCACCCACCGGCGCCTCGCGCATGGTGAGCACGACCAATAGCGGCCACTCGGCGGCGTTGCGCAGCAGATAGCTCAGAAACTCGTCCGAGAGCGGATCGGCCCATTGCCAGTCTTCCAGCGCGAGCACGAGCCCCGCCGTGCGGGCGAGCGCGCCCAGCAACTCGGTGATCGCGGCCATGAGGCGCATCTTCTCTTTGCTGGGCGGATCCAGTTCGCTCAGCGGCTCGACCGCCAGCTCGGGCAGCAGCTTCACGAGCACCGGCGCGAGGCGGTCCAGCGCGGGGCGCACGTGGGCCTTGAAGGCGGGCATCAGACCGCGCAGCAGCGCCATCACCGGCGCGTAGGGCGCGCCTGCGAATTCGTGGTTGGCCGCGATGACGCAGGGCAGGTTCTCGAGCTGGGCGCGGAAGCGCAACTCTTCCACGAGGCGGCTCTTGCTCATGCCGCTGGCGCCGGCGAACAGCAGCGGCGCCGTGCCGCGGCTCGCCGCGACGTCCGCGAGGCCTTCGGAAATCCGCGCAAGCTCGGCCTCGCGCTCGACCAACGGCGCGCTGAGCAGCGTGCCGCCGCGGCCGGCCGGCACGGCCACGCCGAGGTCCTCGAGCACGTCGTGGGCGGAGGGATAGCGCGCGGTGGGCTCCTTTTCGAGCAGCTTCAGCACCACGCGCTCGAGCTCGGGCGGAATGCCGGCCACCAGGCGCGAGGGCGGCTCGGGG
>DATNPP010000693.1:0-3781 GCA_036703175.1 Oscillatoriaceae cyanobacterium | reverse complement strand
GACGATCTGGCCCGCCAGGCCAAGGACATCGTGCAGATTCAGAAGCAGACCGACGATCTGAAGAACGCCATCGCGTTGCTCAAGCAACAGATCCCCGGCGAGGCTCAGATCCCGGTGTTGCTCTTCGATCTCGAGCGCATGGTCAAGGACAGCGACGGCACGCTCAACAGCTTCGAGCCCGGCAAGCTGCGCGCTTTCAGCGGCGGCGGCGGCACGGCGACCCAGGACATTCAGGAGCTGCCGGTCACGATTCGCGCGAGCGCGACCTACCCCGAGGTGATCAAGTTCCTAGACGCCCTCAATGCCTATGAGCGTAAGCTTAATGTGAGCGATCTGACGCTCTCTCCAGCCGGCTCAGCGGGTGTCGCGAAGAGTGATTCCGGGAACAGTGCTCCTGTGTTCCAGAACACGTTGAACGTCCAGTTCACGCTGTTGGCCTACGTGCTCAAAGAAGGCGGAACGTCCCCATGACCTTCAAACAAGCCATGATAGTGCCGACGATGGTCACCCTCGGCTGCGGCACGCTGCTGATGGCGCAAAATCTCTCGCTGGTCGAGGTCAGCTACGCCGCGCCCGCGCCGCAAACCGCGCAGGTGGGCGGCGCCTCGGCGGCGGGCTCGGGCGCGTCCGACCCCGCCGCGCTGCCGATTCCGCAAGACGGCGCGGCGGCCGAGTTCGGCGGCACGGGGACCAAGGTGATCAAGGCGATCTCGGATTCCGAGCTCAGCAACAAGGCGCTGCAGTCCTCCGGCCGCGAGGACCCCTTCATGGCCCTGCTGCCGCCCGACCCTTCGGCGATCGTGCCGCCGCCGGTGAACTTTCCGCCGATCAAGCCGATCCCGCTGGTGTCGCTCAAGAACGCGACGCCCAAGCCGGTGCCGACGCCCAAGATCGTCGACATTCCCTGGTCGGGTGACAAGGCGCCCACCGTCGCCGAGCCGCAGTGGCTGGTGCGCGGCATCATGAGCACCGGCACCGACCGCGTGACGCTGCTCGAGGGCCGCAACGCGACGGTGCAGGCGCACATCGGCGACGTGCTCGACGACGGCAGCAAGGTGGTGGCGATCTCGAGCCAGGGCGTCACCTTCATTCGCGGCGGGCGCCGCTTCGTGAAACTCATCGGAGGAAGCAACTGATGCGCTACTCGCACGCCATGCTGCGCGCCGGCCTCGCCGGGCTCACGCTCGCGGGCCTCTTTCCGCAGGCGGCGATCGCCGGCGAACAGCCCGATGCGGCGGACAAGACCCAGCCGATTCGGGATCAGGTGATCCAGTTCCAGGACATTCCGGCGCTGATCAAGAACCCGACCTTCATCACGATGCACCTCGAGAAGGCCGACGTGCGCGCGGTGCTCGAGACGATCTCGCGCCAGGCGGGCATGAACCTGATTCTCGACGACAGCGTGCAGGGCCAGTTCAGCATCGACGTGCGCGCGATTCCGCTCGATCAGTTCTTCGGCCTGGTGCTGCGCGAGAACGGCCTCGCGGCCCGCCGCGTGGGCAACTCGCTGCTCATCGGCACCGAAGACGCCCTCGCGAAGAAGATCGACGACCAGCAGGCCGCGAGCTTCCGGCTGAACAACGCCGACGCGGCGGCCACGATCCCCTTGTTGCAGAAGATGATCACCGCCAAGGACATCAACATGGTGGCGGATCCGCGCACGAACTCGATTCTCGCGACGGGCAGCGGCGAGGATCTCGCCAAGATCAAAAACGCGATCGCGGCTCTGGATCAGCCCACGCCGCAGGTCGTGATCGAGGTGAAGCTGGTCGAGGTCACGCGCGACGACGAGAACCGTCTCGGCGGCGAGTTCGGCTTCGGCGGCTCGAAGTTCGGCGTCAGCAACAACGTGAGCACGCCGGGCGGCGCCGGCATTCCGAGCTCGGGCGACAGCGCGACGAGCATCACCTTTTCGGCGATGGGCAACGTCACCTCGAACCTGAACGCCCGCATCGATGCGCTCGTGCAGAACAACGAGGCGCACATCCTCGCCGATCCGCGCGTCGCCACGCAAGACAGCCACACGGCCTCGATCAACATCGTCGACAAGGTGCCCGTCGTTCAGGTGAATTTCTCGGGCAGCGGCGCGAACACGATCGCGGCCGAGAACGTGACCTTCCAGCCGATCGGCGAGCAGCTGCAGATCACGCCGCACGTCTCGGCCGACGGCTACGTGACGATGGACATTCAGCCGACGATCTCGGAGCGCGGCAAGGACGTCATCGTGAACAAGAACCCCGTTCCCGAGATCACCGAGCGCACCCTCCAGACGCGCATGCGCGTGCATGACGGCGAGTCGGTGGTCATCGGCGGATTGATCCGCCGCACGCACAACAAGTCCGTCAGCAAGATGCCAATCCTCGGCGATCTGCCTTTGATCGGCTGGCTCTTCCGCCAGGAGACCGGCTCCGGCGCGGAGGACGAGATAATCGTGATCGTCACGCCGCACATCACCACCGAGAAGAGCACCGAGTACTAGGCTTCTTCACACGGCCCGCTTCGGCGGGCCGTTCTTTTTGGCCATTCGCCCGAGCCCGCCACGGCAGCCGCGGCTTATCGCCCGTTCTTGCGGCGTGCGTGTGAGATTTGATGGCAATTTAATGGAGATTTAACAAAGGCGCATCAAATATTTAACAGGTTAGTCACACCTTAACGGTATCTTGGGAATCCGCGTTGTGGAGTGCGCGTGTGTTCGGAGTTCGCATGTTCAAGCCGATTCCCCTGGCCATGGTGGCTTCCGTCGTGTTGCTCGCGGGTTGCGGGTACGACGGCGCCGCGACGCCTCCTTTGCCTCCAGCGCCCGACACGCCGACCCAGCAGGTCGGCATTCCGTCGAGCTACTCCCCCGGCCAGCCGCTCCCCGGCGAGGTCGGCACGCCCTCGCTCACGAAGCTCGAGTTTCCGCAGTTCACGCACACGGACGGGGGCGCCGTCAGCGATCCGGTCAATCTGATGATCGCCGGCAGCGAGGGCCAGGTGCGGGGCATTCTGCACTCGGCGGGCTGGCAGGAAGCCGATCCGATCACGCTCAAGTCCGCGGCGAAGATCGTCGGCAACTTCATCACCGGCGGCCACTACCCGACCGCGCCGGTGAGCGATCTGACCCTCTACGGCCGCAAGCAGGATTTCGCCTACGAGCGCGATCAAGGCAGCATCCGCTCGCGCGATCACCTGCGCATCTGGCGCACGCCGCTCACGGACCTGGCGGGCGACAACTTCTGGGCGATCGCCGCGACCCACGACGCCGACGTGAAGTTCAACGACGTGGGGCTCTCCGTCACGCACGCCATCTCGCCGGACATCGACAGCGAGCGCGCGCTGGTCGAGCAGATCTACCTCGCGAGCGGCATCGTCGCCCAGCGCTACACGCTGCAGTCGCTGCCCGTGAACTACCACGGCGTGAACGGCGGCGGGGACGAATACTATACCGACGGGCGCGTGGTCGTGCTCGAACTCCAGTAGGCTGGCGCGTTCCCTTGTCGAAAGGGTAAACTGAGCGCGTGCCAAGCGAAGGAACGCCCGTGATCGACCCCGACAAGATTCCCGACATTCGTCCCGATCGCCGCAAGTTCTGGCTGTTGCGCGCGCTGAGCTGGACGCTCTTCGTCGCCGGCCTCGGCGCGGTGATCTACGCGGTGTTGTGGGGCGCCCTGACCTACTACGCCACCAAGGACGGCGCCGAGAGCCATCGCGCGATCGCCGAGATCGCGACGGTGCTCGGCGCGGCGATCGGCGGCTTTTTGACCATGGCCGTGGGCCAGGTCTTCCGCGTGGTGCTCGC
>DATNPP010000691.1:0-2227 GCA_036703175.1 Oscillatoriaceae cyanobacterium | reverse complement strand
GAAGTTCGGCAAGAGCAGCCGCCTCGAGCTGACGGGCACCGAGATCGATCAGTTCCTGAAGCACCTCAAGAAGCTGCCCGCCAAGGCGGCGAGCAGCTAGCAAGAACGCCCTCTCCTGGCCGGAGAGGGCGTTCGTTTCAGGTGAATCCCTTTTGCAGGGGCGTCTCGAGCCCGCGCCAGGTGTTGCTGAAGTCCAGATAGGCGTGCAATCCGTGGCGCTGGGTCATCAGCAGCTGGAAGCGGCCGTCGAACTTGTTGTGTTCGTCGTCGGTGAACGCCTGGGCGGGCAGCACGACGGCGATGCGGTTTTGCAGGAAATAAACCGGCACCTGGCGGCGATCGATGCGGCGGCGCTTGAGCTTGGCGAAGGAGTCGATCAAATCGAGGATTTCGTCGCGGGTCATGGGTGTGCCTCCTGGCCGCCATTATACCGCGCAGGCGAGGGTTTTGTGAGCGGCAGCGCGGGATTGTATTGCACCTGGGCGCTCGCGCGCAGCGTCTCGACGTAGGCCTGCTCCTCACGACGGCGCTCGGCAGGCGCGAGAAGGCTGCGGATGCGCTCCTCGTTCTGCGCGAAGTGGCCCGGGAACTGTGCGCGATGCGCCTTGAAGTAGGCGATCATGGCGGCGCGGCTCACCATCGCGAAGTCGCCGAAGCGAAAGCTCAGAAACTGCGCCGACAGCAGGTGATCGTCGAGCACGTCGCCCCATTCGTCGGACGTCATGCCGGCCGGCGTCGGCATCAGCTTGAGCGTCGCCGCGAGCGTCTTGGGATCGACCGCCTGGCCGTAGCGCCGCGCCTCGTCCGCCAGCAGGCGCTCGTCGACCAGCGCGTTCAGCGCCGCGTCGAGGTCGCTGCGCGGCACGAACGCCTGTCGGTAGGCCATCAGGGTCGACAGCGCGATGATGCGGTTGTGCACCGACGCCACGACGGCGTCGACCACCTCCGCCCGGGCGGGGAGGGCGATCGCCAGCAGCAGAAGCCCGATCACGAATGCGCGCACGCTTACCTCCTAGAACGCCTGGCCGATGCCGAACGAGAGGCCGTTCCAGCCGCTCGTGCCGAGCTGCGGCCACACGTGAAAGCCGTAATCCAACCGCAGCGGACCGACCGGCGTCTCGTAGCGCGCGCCGAGGCCGGCCGTGACGAGCGCCGAGCGCCAGCTCACGCTTCGCGGATTGGGCCACGCGTTGCCCGCGTCGACGAAGACCACGCCGCCGAACGCCCCCCACAGCGGCGCACGCAGCTCCACGTGGCCGATGCCCAGTATCGGACCGAGTTGCCCGTTTTCCGTGAGGCTCGAATAGCCGCGCAGGATGTTGTTCACGCCCACCTGAAAGAGCACGTCGTCCGGGACGGTCTTCGTGGGCCAGATCGGCTGGATGTAACCCAAATTGGCGCCCACCGCCAACACCATTTTGCGCGGCAGCGGAATGTAACGCGCGAGATCCGCGTGTGGCCGCATGTAGAGCAGCGAGCCCCCGAGAACGGGCAGCGCGAGGTCCACGCCGACGTCGCTGCGGCTGCCCCAGCGCGGATCCAGCAGATCCGAGCGGGTGTCGTACGTGAAGCTCGGCGTGACGATGCTGTCGATGCGGCTGGTCGAGCCGCCCTGCTGGGCCACCTCGGCGGGCGTGTAGCTCTGGAGGTAATCCGTGCGATCCCAGGCGTAGCGCAAGGTGCCCAATAGAGCCGGCGAGAACTGGCGCGAAACGGCCACCGTCGGGCCGAAGGTCTGGTAATAGAGGCCCGCGGTCGGCCCGGTGAGCAGGGTCTGGCGCTGGAAATTGAGACCCGCCTCGCCGATCAGGTCGTGTCCGAGCAGGTACGGCTCCCGAATGCTCAACTGGCCCGAGAGCTGCGGCTGGGTCAGATTCAAACCCTCATTCAGCAATTGCGACAGGTTCACGTCGAGGCGCAGCGGGCGCCCCGTGCCCCAGAGGTTGATCTCCTGATAGCCGACGTTCACGGTGGGGCCGCGGCCGAAGATGGTGCCGTAGCCCGCGCCGAGCTGCACCGAGCCCGTGGGGCGCTCGTGCACGGACACCAGCAGATCGACCGGCTCGTCGGGATCGGGATCGATCGGCTTCAGCGGCGCCACGTCGACGCGGTCGAAGAAGCCGAGCTGGTAGATTTGCTCCTGCGTCTTCAAGATCGCCGCCGCGTTGTAGGGCTGCCCGGTGCGCACCGTGAACTGGCGCCGGATCACGCGATCCTGCGTCTTGAC
>DATNPP010000687.1:0-10907 GCA_036703175.1 Oscillatoriaceae cyanobacterium | reverse complement strand
GCCGCCGTAGGAGCGGCCGAGCCGCCACTGGGGGCCGCGGCCATGCCCGCCGACATCGGCCGGCTCGCCAGGCCCACCAGGTTGAAGTTCGAAACGCTCATGATAATTCCTCCACCCGGCCACTCCAAAGCCGTAAAGAGGATATGGCCTGTTCAGAGGCTGTTAAGTGTTAAGATAGTGCTAAGCTTCTGTCAAGTTTGTGGACAGAGGGCGAGCGCGCCTCTATCATGCCCAGCCCACGCGCCGAACACGAGGGGCTGGGCTTCGCTTCGGAGTCTTGGTTTAGGGGACCAGGGCGGCGCCGGTCAGGGCCGAGGAGCCGCCGTCTCCCAGCGAGAAGCTCCAGGATTGCGGCTGCGGCGCGTTGAAGCGGTAGTAAGCCGTACCCCATGGCAGCAGGTTCGCCGTCAAATTGGTCGAGCTGCCGGCCATGGTCTGGAAGCCGTGGAGCTGGTAGCCGGCATAGTTTCCGGCCAGATCCAGGTTGTTGTAGTTGTAGACCGTGCCCCTGGCGAGTGGCGTGCCGTTGATGAGGTTCGTGACCGTCCAGTCGCGGAAGAACTGGCCGAAGGTCTCGCCGTGCTGCTCCGTAATCGCCTGGATGCTGTCCTCGCCTGACGTGGGCGAATCGATGAGCTGCTTGATCACGCCCTGGCCGAAGCGATCGGCGAGGTAGCGCACGAACAGGTAGCTCTGGCCGTAGGCGAAGCCGTTCGGATTCGCGCTCCAGTCCGTGAGGCTGTACTTGGAAGGATTCTGCTCGAAGCCGTCGAGATCCTTCGCGATGAGCCCGTCGCCGGCCGGCAAGCCGTAGCCCGCGACTTCCATGGCGTACATGGCCATTCCCTCGTCGAGCCAGGTGTCCTCGGCGACCGAGAAGTCCGTGTTGACGGCCTTGTGGCTGAAGTTGATCAAATGCTGAAACTCGTGCGCCATCGTGCCGAACGACGTCAGGGCCGGGTAGTTGAAGAGCTGGTCCGTCATGAACACGGCCTTCTTCTGGTTCGAGTGCTGATCCGGCGCCGGATCGGGCAGCACGTCGCGGCTCCAGAAGTAGCCCATCACGCCCCTGGCCTTGCCGAAGTCGTCCACGGCGGGCGAAATCACGATGAAGAGCTTGTTGTCCGGCAGATTCGAGAGCGTGTCCGGCTCGCCGAAGACGGCCGTCTCGCGGGCGTAGATCTGGTTTTCGAACTGGTCGACGAGCTGCTGGACCTGCGCGTCCGTGAAGTTCGTGGCCGCTTGATCCACGTAGAAGTACGCGTGCGGCGAGATCGCCTTCAACACGCACGTCTCCTGGTAGTCGCCGTTGGTGGTCGAATCCCCCGAGTTGATCCAGAACTGGTCCGTCGAGCCGATCGTGCGGGCCGGCTGCGCGGTGGTGGTCGTCGTGTCGAGCACGTGGCGCGTGTGCTTGAGCAGCGCCGCGTTGGTCTGCGTGAAGCTCGAGCGGAACGGAAAGGACGTGGTGCTCTTGAGGCTGTACGCACTCGCCGTGTTGGCGGTCGTCGCGCCGTTGACGCTCAGCCGGAAGGCCGAAGCGGGCGGGCTGTCCGTCGCGGCGGACGCGACGACGGTCAGCTGGCTGCCCGGGCGCGTCACGAAGCTGGTCTGCGCGCCGCTGGGCAGATCCAGCAGCTGAATCGGGCCGGTCGTCGTGCTCGGGGAGCTCGTGGCGGCGGGCGTCGTCGGCGCCGTCGTCGGACCCTTTGTCGGCTGAGTCGCGCTGGGTGGCGTCGTGCTGGGCGGCAAGGCGTTCGTGCCGGTCGAGACGGTCGGCTCGGTGGGCGCCACCGGGCTGGCGCCGCTGCAACCGAATCCGGTCAGAGCCGTGCCGGCGAGCAGAGCGGGAATCAGGCGTCGCGCGACGTGCGCAGAATATCTCAATCGAACCTCCAGGGCGCGGCCTCAGCCGCAAAACCCTCTCAAGGTAATGCGATCGCCGATCCCCCGCAACACACGGTTCCGTGCCGCCCAAAAGCCTGCGAGCGGGCTCCGGGGCCGCGGGCATCCCCGCCGCCTCCGTCCAAGCGTCGTGAGGAGCGCCGGGCCTCAAGAATTCTAAAGGCCTGCCTGGCTTATACCCGGTCGCGTCGGGGTCGCTTCAACCGCGGGCCGGAAGCGTCTCAGAGGCGGGCCGTTCGAGGGCCCGATGCAGCTCTTGCAGGTTGTAGCGGTTCAGCATCAGGATCGCGACCTGCTGGGCGAGGAAAACCTGGCCGCGCGCCAGCAAAAAGCGCATCAACGGCTCGGCTCTGCGCTCGTCCGCCCAGCCGCCCAACGTCACGAGCCAGTTTGCGAAGCGGTGCAGCGGCGTGAGCTGGATCATGAGCCGCACGTCCAGGGTCGGCACCTTGCGGAAGAAGTAGGCCGCCATGCGCCCGCGCTCTTCCTCGATGCGCTTCAATCCGGGAATGTCCGCGAGCGAAAAAGCCGGATGCCAGTGGAAGCCCCGCGCCTCGCGCGAGCGCACGATGCCCACGCCGTGATCCTTGAGGCGCATGCCCAGCTCGAGGTCCTCCCACCCGTACTCCGTGAAGTTCTCGTCGAAGCCGCCGACCGCCTCGAGGAAGCGCTTGGGCACCGAGACGTTGTTCGTGGCGAAAAAGGCCGCCGAGAAGTCCGACGCGCGCACGGGCGTCGAGAGCGGATCCTCGAAGCGATCCGTGTTGACGGCCAGGCCCTGCACGAAGACCTTGCGGCCCGCGTTCGCCTCGTGCAGCTTCAGGTGGGTCTCGAGGAAGCTGGGCACCACCACCACGTCGCTGTCGATGAACACGACGATCTCGCCGCGCGCGAGCGTGATGCCGACGTTGCGCGCGGCCGAGCGCCCGCGGTTCTCCTGGTAGTGGTAATTCCAGGCCGGGGATTCGGTGCGCAGCCGCTCGACCAGGGCGGGGGTGTCGTCGGTCGAGCCGTCGTCGACCAGCACGATCTCGTAGCGATCGCCGCTCAGCGTCTGATCGAGCAGCGCCCGCAGGCACTTCTCGAGGATCGGGCCGCGGTTGTAGGTGGCGATGACGACGCTGAGCGTCGGATCAGGGGCGGGGGTCATCCGGCAGAACCTCGGGAACGGGGGTGATGGGAATCACGGCGCGCAGCTCGGGCGGGCGATCGGCGATCGCCATGCGCCGCGCCGCCTCGACGCCGCCGACGAGCAAAAAGAACGCCATCGCGTTGCGCCCCTCGGCGAGCGTGTAGTCGAAGAGATTGACCAGCGCGTAGCCGGCCACGGCGAGCGTGGTCGCGACCACCGGCAAATGGTACTGCGTGCGGCGCGTGGCGCGCCAGCCCGTCACGCAGACCCAGCCGACGAGCAGCACCAGCGCGATCATCACGGGCACGCCGAACTCGGCGGCGATTTGCAAATAGTAGTCATGCGCGTGGGGCAGATGGCGCGTTTCTGCCGGAAGCCGGTAGGTCTGGTAGACGTACGACCACATGCCGGGCCCCCAGCCCAACAGCGGCCGGTCGTGAATCATGTGCAGCGTCGAGGCCCAGGCGTAGAGTCGGTACTTGTCGAAGCCAGGGCTGTCCACCGCCAACGACGCCAACCGCCCGTCGATCATGTGCGAGAAGCCCGTCACCGCGGCCACCGCGCCTCCGAGCAACGCCAACAGCCAGCGCCGATCCACGATCACGCCGTAGGCGACGAGCAGAAACGCGCCGCCGATCCAGCCCGCGCGCGAAGCGGTCAACAGCAGGCACAGGCTCACGAGGCCCAGCGCCGTGCCGTAGGCCGCCTTGCGCGGCCAGTCCGCGATCTGATGGAACAGCCCGAGCCCGGCGCCGAGGGCGAGCACGAGAAAGCCCGCGAACAGATTGGGATGGAACATCACCGAGTTGATGCGCCGATCGGGCGTGCCGATGCGCACGGCGACGTCGGGTGTGAGATGCCAGGAGAAGTGCCAGTTGAAGGCATAGACGACGAGCCCGAAGACGGCCATCGCGGTCGCGAGGCCGAAGAGGGCCTTGTGCAGCTGCTTGAGGCGCCCGGGCGTGTTGACCGTCCAGGTCGCCACGGTGAAGGTGATGAAGTAGCCGAGCCCGCCCAGCCAGCCGAAGAGGCTCTGCAGCGGATGAATCGAGGCCGCCGTCGAGACGGCGCTCAGCCCCAGAATCACGGCCCAGAACCAGCCGACCGGCGTGCGAAGCGCGAAGCCTATTTCGCGCGATTCCCAGCGCAGCAGCAGCTCGCGCCAGAACGCGCCCATCAGGCTCACGGCCGTGGCCGCGAAGCTGATCGGCATCAGCCAGATGCCGGTCGTGATCCAGCGGAAAGAGGGCCGAGTGACGATCATGCGGGCACCTCCTCGCGCTTCGGGCGGGCGCGTAGCTCGCCCTCGCGGGCCCAGCGGTCGTGTACCCAGAGCCAGTGGTCCGGATGCATCCGAATCATGCGTTCGTAGAGGTCATAGAGGCGCTGCGCATCGGCTTCGACGTCGCCGCTGGGAGCAATTGCCGGCTCGAAGCGCAGCACGTGCGTGTCGTCCGGCTGGCGAATCGCGAAGACCGGCACGATCGCAGCCCCCGTGCGTTGCGCGAAGAAGAAGGCCCCCGTCGGCGCCGAGACCGGATGGCCGAAGAAGTCGACGATCGCCTCCTGGCTCTCGCCGTGCTGGTCGCACAGCAAGCCGACCATCTCGTTGCGCGAAAGCGCGCGCAGCGCCGGCCGCAGGCTGGCCGGCCCGCTGTTCAGCCAGGTGTGGACCCCCGCGAGGCCGCGGAACTCTTTGAACAGGCGATCGAACGCGTCCTGGCTCGGGCGCTGCACCAGCACGTGCAACGGACGGTAGGCCAGCGCGAGCGCCGCGCCCAATAGCTCCCAGTTGCCGAAGTGCGCCGTCGCGATGAGCACGCCACGCCCTTCGGCCAGCGCGGCCTCGAGGTGCTCCTGCCCCTCGAAGCGCACCAGCTCGGACAGGTTGTCGCGGGTGAGCAGCGGCAAACGCAACACCTCGGCGATCGCCCGCGTCAGCATCTGCAGATGGCACAAGGCGATCGCGTGCAACTCGGGCGCAGGCGCCTCGGGAAACGCGGCGCGCAGATTGCCATAGAGGAAGTCCCGATAAGGCGTCAGGCGGTAGATCCGGTACACCAGCGCGGCGAAACCGGCGCCGATTCCCAGCGCCGTGCGGCGCGGCAGCGCGCAAGCGACTCGGGAGAGCGCTCTGAATAAATGATAGACCAGCGCCTGTACATCCACGACGCCATTATACCGGATCATGCGCTTCCTCGCTTGAATCCGCCGCTGGCTTCGTGGGGATTTCCGCCTTATAATGGGAGCATGAACAGGGATGCGATCGCCCGTCACCAGGCCGGCGTGGAGCTGCAGCAAGCCGGCCATCTGCGCGAAGCCGCCGAGGCTTACCTCGGAGCGCTCGAAATCGATCCGCGCCTCGAATTGACGCGCTCGAACCTGGCGATGGTCTATTACCAACTGGGCGAGGTCGACCAGGCCATCCAGCAGTACCGCATTCTGCTCGATGCTCATCCGCTGAATGTCAAGGCGCGCTACAACCTGGGCGTGGTCTACGCGTCGATCGGGCGCTATGAGCAGGCCGTCGAGCAGTACCGCCAGGTGCTGAACCTCGAGGGCGGCCACGCGATGGCCCTGCACAACCTCGCCTGGATCTACACGCAGCAGAAGCGCTACGGCGAGGCGATCGGCGTCTACGAGCGCTTGCTCGAGCACACGCCGGACGACACCCAGGTGCTCTACCAGCTCGGCCAGTTGCATCGCCTGGCGGGCGACGCCGTGCAGGCGGAAACCTACTGGCGCACGGTCGTCACTGTCGATCCGCGCCACGTGAACGCCTTGTTGGCCCTCGCTGAGCTCTCGCGCTTGCGCAGCGACTGGAAGGGCGTGCTCAAATATGCCCTCGACGCCCTGATGGTCGAGCCCGCGCATCCGGCGGCCCGCATTCAGGCGGCGCGCGCGCACATGGAGCTGTTGGAGTACACGCAGGCCGCGACGCTGCTGCACACGCTCGCGGAAGAGCAGCCGCAGCTCGCCGAGGTGCGCTATCATCTGGGCATTTTGTACCACACGCTCGGCCAGCTCGAGGAGGCCGCCGCGCAGCTCGCCGAGGCCGTGCGGCTGGGCGAGCACCACTTCGAGTATCAGAACGAGTACGCCTCGGTGCTCTACCGATTGGGCTTGTACGACGACGCGGTCGACCACTTCCGCGAGGCCGAGGCGCTCGCGCCGGACAACGCGGTGATCAAGGCCAACCTCGGCTTTTGCTATTTGCAGCTCGGCAACCGCGACGCCGCGCAGGCCTACTTCGAGGCCTTCCTCGCGCGCCCGGCGGCCGAAGAATCGATCAAACTCTCCGTTCAATGCGCCTTAGACCTGATTTAGGAGAAATATGCCGAAGCTCGGAGTGAACATCGATCACGTGGCGACCATTCGCCAGGCCCGTCGCACCGTCGAGCCCGATCCGGTGGCCGCCGCGGTGCTATGCGAGTTGGCGGGTTGCGACTCGATCACGGTGCACCTGCGCGAGGATCGGCGCCACATTCAGGATCGCGACGTCGAGATCCTCCGCCAGACGCTGCGTGTGCCGATGAACCTCGAGATGGCCGCGACCGAGGAGATGGTCGGCATCGCCTGCCGCATTCGGCCGGACTACGTTTGCCTGGTGCCCGAGAAGCGCCAGGAGGTCACGACCGAGGGCGGCCTCGCCGTCGCCGGCCACGAGGCGCACCTCGCGCCTATTGTCCGCCGGCTGCAGGGCGCGGGCATTCGCGTGAGCATGTTCATCGATCCGGACGCGCCGCAGATCGAGGCCTCGCAGGCGGTCGCCGCCGACATGGTCGAGCTGCACACGGGCCGCTACGCCGAGACCTGGCGCGAGAGCGACGCCGAGTTGCAGCGCCTGGCCGTGGGCTGCCGCCTCGCCAGCGAATTGGGGCTGATCGTGAACGCGGGCCACGGGCTGACCTACTGGAACGTGCATCCCGTCGCGCGGCTGCCCGGCATGCATGAGCTCAATATCGGCCACAGCCTCGTTTCGCGGGCGGTGCTCGTCGGCATGGAACGCGCCGTGCGCGAGATGCGGCTCGCGATGGCGGGGACGCATCAGGAGGCCTTGTGACGCTCGACGAGTACCTCGACGCCTACGACGCGGCGCATCGCAATCGCTGGAACAAGGTCACGCACGCGATCGGCATTCCGCTGATCGTCGCGTCGATCGGGGTGCTGTTCTTCGCCTGGCCCTGGGCGATCGCCCTCTTCGTGCTCGGCTGGATCTTCCAGTTCATCGGCCATGCCTGCGAGGGCAACAGCCCCAAGTTCTTTCAGGGCCCGGTCTTTTTGCTGATCGGGCCGCTGTGGGTGCTGCTGGAAGTGCTCGCGGTGCTGCGCCTCTACAAGCGGAATTCCAAGATCAGCTCTTGAGCGCGGCGCGCGCGCCGGCCTCGTCGATCGCGATGTCGCGCTTGTTGAAGCCGGTGCCCTTGATCTTGTCGGCCACTTCCTTGAGGATGCCGATGCCCTGCGCGACGTGGAAGCCGAAGAAGTCGCGCACGGGCTTGGGCAGAAAGCCCAGCCACGAAGCCACGCGGGCGGCGATCGCGCCGGTCGTGAAGTAGTGCACGGACTTGGAGAGCGCCTGGGTGTCCTCGGCGATCATGAAGGGCTTCTCCTCGGCGGCGATCGCCGCGCCCCAGAAGGCCCGCGATTGAATCTTGTCCGTCGAGGGGTTCTTGTCGCCCTCGCGAATCAGCTCGTCCTTGGCGGCCTGATAGGCCACTTTTTGAACGTCGGCCACGTGGAACGGGCCCTTGCCCTTGGCGGTGTAATCCTCGACCGCCTTCACCACCGGCGCGTTCTGCGGCTTGTCCGCATAGCGGTGCATGAACTTGAAGAGCGTTCCGTCCACCGCATCCGTCTTCGCCATTGCCGGACTCCTTTCAACCACTCCTTATGGAATTATCCGCCGGCCGCCTCGCAAAGTTGCGTTAATTGGGCGTTAAGTTTGGCCTTTCGTTGATCATGGCGATCGCGACCGCCCGAAAACAAGGTTCGGCCCCCTGCACGAAGGTGCAGGGGGCCGAACCCACGGCGATGTTGAGGAGGGGGGGTAGAAAACTTACAACTGGAAGGTGTCGCCCGGAAGCGACGGATTGATCTTCACGCCGGTGAGCTTGATGCGGTAGACCGAGTCGTTGCCGTTAAAGAAGTTGATCGTCTGCGGCACGAAGGTCGTCGGATCGAGCGCGACTTCCTCGCGGGTGGTCTGCGGCAGCAATCCGGGGCCGGAGACCTCGTACACGTTGGGCGCGGGGCCTGCGACGACGGTGTCCTGCGGATTGGTGATCGTGCCCAGCATGAACTTGATGTCCGTCTGGTCGATTCGGTAGCCGCGCAGCGAGCACGCCGCGGGGTCCGTCACCTTGTAGGTCTTGTGCACGAACCACTTCTTGGCCTCGATCGTGGCGCCGCCGAGGTAGACCATGCTCGCGCCGTCGCGCATCGAGTCCGAAGACTGCGTGAAGTCGGCGCGAATCTTCTCGGGCATCGCGAAGGCGATCTTGCAGGTGTTGGTGCTGACGTCCTTGCCGTCCGTCTCCCAGAAGGCGATCGTGCCGGTAAACGTCTGCAGCTTGGTTTCGAGCGCCTGCACGCCCGCCACGGCGGCCGCCGAGCCGGCGTCCATCGCGCGCGCGCCGCCGACGCGGGTCATCGCGTAGGGGGCGTAAACACCGCTCGTGCCGCAGCCGGCGAGCGCGGCGAAGGTGGGAATGGCGGCCAGCAAAATATAAGAACGGAAGCGCATGGGACCTCCTGAGGCGATCGAGCTTGTGAAAATCATTTTACCAGATTTTAACGTAAGCACAACCCCCTCATCACAAATCATGCACCAAAAAGGAAAAGCCGCCTCCGAAGAGGCGGCTTTCCGAGGAAAGAACGATCTTACTTGATCGAAACCTTGGCGCCCTCGGCCTCGAGCTGGGCCTTGAACTTCTCGGCGTCTTCCTTCTTCGCGCCTTCCTTGACGGGCTTGGGCGCGTTGTCGACCAGATCCTTGGCCTCCTTGAGGCCCAGGCCGGTGATTTCGCGGACGATCTTGAGGACCTGGATCTTCTTCTCGCCGGCCGACTCGAGGATCACGTCGAACGTGTCCTTCTCCTCGGCAGCGGGGGCGGCGCCGCCGGCGGCACCACCGGCGACCATCACGGGAGCCGCGGCGGACACGCCGAACTTCTCCTCGAGCGCCTTCACGAGGTCGTGAAGCTGCATGACGGTCATCGAATCCAGGGCGTTGAGGATATCATCCTGCGTCAGGTTTGCCATTGTTTTATTCTCCTAATGAACGGGTCGTCGAACAGGGGTTTAGGCGGCGGGCTCGCCGCGCTTCTCGGCCAGGGCGTTGACCGCGCGGGCGAAGCCGGTGATCGGGCTCTGGAGCAGCTGGGCGATCATCGTGAGCAGCGCCTCGCGGCTCGGCAGGCTGGCGATCTGCTCGACCTTGGCGGCCGTGAGCGCCTCGCCGTTCAGGACGCCACCGCGCACCTGAACTTGCACCGCGCGCTTCTCCTTCGAGAAGTCGTGAAGCGCCTTCGCCGCACCGATGAAATCGTCGCGGCCGATGACGATGGCCGTGGGGCCCTTGAGCAGCGCCTCGAGGGCGGCCCAGTTGCCTTGACCGTTGGTCGCCACGCGAATGAGCGTGTTCTTCGCGATCGTCACGTCACCGCCGGCCTTCTGCACGCGACGGCGCAGATCGGTCAGCTCCTTGACGCTGAGGCCACGCGTATCCGCCACGATCGCCAGTTGGGCGTCGGAGAGGGCGCGCTGCAGCTCTTGGACCGCATTCTCCTTTTGGGACTTGGTAGGCACGAATTTCACCTCCTAGGTGAAGATCAAAAAGGGGGCGGGGCCCCGCGAGAGTGCAGGCGCCCCGCCCCCTCTTCAGGAGCGGAATTTCGCTTGCAACCTCGGCAGGCGGGGGAGCCCCATTATCGTGAAAACGACCTGCTGTCTTTGGTTGCTGGCCGAAGCCAGACGAATTGAAAACGGATTACTGGTTGACGGTGCCGAGCTCGCTCAGGCGGCTGAGATCCAGACGGATGCTCGGGCCCATCGTCGAGGTGACGAACACGCTCTTGACGTAGGTGCCCTTCGCCGCGGCGGGCTTCACCTTGAGGATGGCATCATACAACGCCGCCAGGTTGGTGTGCAAGCGATCGCCCTCGAAGGACGCCTTGCCCAGGGGCACGTGCACGATACCTTGCTTGTCCGCACGGAACTCGACCTTGCCGGCCTTGAACTCGCGCACGGCCTTGCCGATTTCGGTGGTCACCGTGCCGGCCTTGGGGCTGGGCATCAAGCCGCGGGGGCCTAGGACCTTACCGAGCTTACCGAGCGCGCCCATGATGTCCGGGCTTGCGATCAGCAGATCGAAGTCCATCCAGCCGCCCTCGATCTTCTGGATCAGCTCTTCCGAGCCGACCACGTCGGCGCCGGCCGCTTCGGCTTCTTTCACGCGCTCGCCCTTGGTGATGACGGCGACGCGCACGGTCTTGCCGGTGCCGGCGGGCAGCACGACCGTCGAGCGGACCTGCTGGTCGGCGTGACGCACGTTGATGCCGAGACGGAAGTGCACCTCGACGGTCTCGTCGAACTTCGCCGTCGCCGATTGCTTGGCGAGATCGAGGGCCTCTTGCGGGCCGTAGACCTTGGTCTGATCGACCAGGGCGTTCGCGGCTTTTTGACGCTTGGACAATTGAGCCATGATGATTTCTCCTCCCCTAGTCTTCGACCAGCACGCCCATCGAGCGCGCGGTGCCGCGGACCATCTGCTCGGCCGCCTCTTGGGTGGTCGCGTTCAGGTCGGGCATCTTGATCTTGGCGATCTCGGTCACCTGCGCCTTGGTGAGCGTGCCCACCTTGGTCTTGT
>DATNPP010000674.1:0-8845 GCA_036703175.1 Oscillatoriaceae cyanobacterium | reverse complement strand
GACCTTCTCGAGGCCCGCGATCAGGTACTTGGTCGCATCGATCTCGTACCAGGCGAGGCCCTGCGGCGCGCGGGTCTGGCAGGCGTGGTGGTTGTTGTGCCAGCCCTCGCCCAGCCCCAGCAGGCCGATCAGCCAGAAGTTGCGGCTGCGATCCGACGTCTCGGTGGTGCGGTAGCCCAGGCTGGGCAGATGGCACAGCGAGTTCACGCTCCAGGTGACGTGGTAGATCGCGATCATCGGCACGTAGAGGCACCAGAGCATGCCGCCGAGGCCCAGCGTGAGGAAGAGCGTGGTGGCGACCGCCAGGTGCGGCAGGAAGAAGAAGTATTGCTTCTCGCCGAGCCGGGCGTACCAGTACTTTTCGCGAATGTCCTTCGCCAGCTTGCGGAAGTCCTCGTCCTTCTCGCCGGGATCGGCGATGATCCAGCCGAAGTGCGAATACAGAAAGCCGTGCACGGGGCTGTGAATGTCGTCGTCGCGATCGGACTTGGCGTGGTGCCAGCGGTGGTGACCCACCCAGCCCACCGGATCGCCCTGCTGGCCGACGGCGGTGCCGAGGCAGCACAGGAACTTGATCCACCCGGTGGTCTCGAGGGCCCGGTGCGTCAGGCAGCGGTGCAGGTAGAAAGTGGTGGCGAAGCCCATCCACAGGTACATGCCGACCATGATGGGCAGATAACGCCATTCGAAGTGGAACGCGAGCGCGGCGATCGCCGCCAGATGGAAGGCGGCCAAAAAGCCCGTGCGTACCACACCGAGGCGATGGTTCTTGTACACGAGGAGTCCTTTCTACGGTCGGAACCGCACCGTGAGCTCCTCCACTGTAGGGAATACCAGGCGCCGTGTCTGTCATGGCTCGGTCATGGAGTGTCTGTGTTCGGTAAAACTTCGCTCGCACGCACCCGAGGGCGCCCTTCGGCTATAATGGACGCATGCCGATCGAAGCCCCCATCCGCGAGACGCCGACCGTCCGGGAGCCCAGCTTCAAGGTGGAATGGCTTCCGCCGCACCGCGTGGTCGTCCACAACAACGACACCAACAGCTTCGACGAGGTGATCGCCGTGCTGCTGCGGGCAGTGCCCGGGTGCACGCTGGAGCTCGCGGTCGGCTACACGTACGAGATCCACTTCACCGGCGCGGCCGTCGTCTTTCGGGGCGACGTCGAAGAGGCCGGCCTGTGCGCCGCCAAGATTCGCGCGATCGGCATTCGCGTGACCGTCGAGCCGGATTGTTGAACTGAGGAGTCATGAGCACCTATCGGAACATCTGTGTCTTCTGTGGCGCCAGCCAGCCGCTCGAGCGCCACTACGGCGAGGCGATGGAGGCGTTCGCCGATGAACTGGTGAAGCGCGGCATCGGCTTGGTCTTCGGCGGCGGCAGCGTCGGCTTGATGGGCCAGATTGCCGATCGCATGCTGGAAGGCGGCGGGCACGTGCTGGGCGTGATTCCGCATCAGCTGCAGCGCCGCGAGCTCGCGCATCAGAGCGTCTCCGAGCTGGTGCTCGTGGAGACGATGCACGAGCGCAAGGCCCTCATGTACGAGCGCAGCGACGCCTTCTTGATCTTCCCCGGCGGCTTCGGCACGCTCGACGAGGCCATGGAGATTCTGACCTGGAAACAGCTGGGCATTCACGACAAGCCGATCGTCTTCGCGAACCTGAACGGCTATTTCGACGGGCTGGAGACCCTGTTCCAGCGCGCGCTGAAAGACGGATTGCTGAAGCAGGAGTATTTGCCGCTGTACCACTTCGCGCCGAGCGTCGAGGGCATCTTCAGCTATCTGGACAGCTACAAGCCGCGGTACGAGGGTATTCGCTCCTGGGCCTAGGAGGCGGACAAGGGTCCTCGTTTTGCCTGCCTGTCGAAGCATGCGAGCGCGACCGTATGAGGCGCTTGTCTGGCCGAATCGGCGATCGGAAACCACACGAGCGAATGTTGCACCAATGTGAATAATCGGCTCACAGTGCGGCTTTGGGGTTTATTTCCCACCTGCGATCGGGTATAGTGTCATCAAGCTGTTAACCAGCTTATGTCCCCGCCCGATCGAAAGGCACCGGCATGACTCCCCGAATCTTCGCTGAACGCTACGCGCTCGGCCACATTCTGGAGAATCGCCTGGAAGGCACGGTTCGCGTCGCCACCGACGCGCGAACCGGCGCGAGTGTGCGCCTGACGATCGCCGAGGCTCCCGCCCTCGCGCTCAAGCAGTCCCACCTGGCGCTCGAGCGCCTCGCGCATGCGAATCTGGCCGAGGCGATCGCCCTGGTGGCGGAGGCGGATCAGGTCGCCGCGGTCCACGAGGCGCTCGCGCCGCTTTCCGAGCCCACGCCCGAGCGGATTCTCGATTGCCTGCCCGGCTGGCTCGCGGGGCTGGCGCGGCTGCATGCGGCCGGATTGGTGCACGGCGATCTCGGCCCCCAGACGCTCGGAGTGGCCGCCGACGGCACGCCCAAGCTGGCGAATGTCGGCCGCCGCTGGGTGATCGGGCAGCGCGGCGACGACGCGAGTCCGCTCGCGGCGCCCGAGGCACGGGCGTTCGCGCGGGTCGACGGCCGCAGCGATCTCTACATGCTCGGCATGGCCTGCCTGGCGATGCTGGGGCTTGCACCCGAGGACGCCGAGGCACTGGGCGGCGTGTGGCCCGCGCTCGTCGAGGGGCTGCTCGATTCGGATCCGCAGCGGCGCTTCGCCGATGCCAACGCCGCGCTCGCGGCCCTGGCGACCGAGGCGGCCGAAATGCCCCCGCGCCGCGTGAGCCCCTTCGTCGGGCGCCGCGGCGAACTCGAGCAGCTGATCGAGGCGGCCGAGGCCGCGCGCGAGGAAGGTCCTCGACGCGTGCTGCTGGGCGGCGAGGCGGGCATCGGCAAGACACGCCTGATGGAAGAGGCGCGCCGCCGGCTGATCGAGCGCGGCTTCGCGATCGCCACGGCCAGCGCGGCCGATCGCCAGGGGCCCTACGCCGTGTGGGCCGGCATCGCCGAGACGCTGCTGAGCCGCGTCGAGAGCGCCGAGCTCGCGCCGGTGCTGGCGCTCGTGCTGCCCGGCCTGGGCGAGCCCGCTTCGCCGCTCGAGCCGCGCGCCGAGCGCTTGCGCCTTTTCCGGGCGATCGCGACGTTGATCGAGCTCGCCTGCGAGCAAGCCCCGCTGGCCGTCTTCCTCGACGACTGGCAAGCCGCCGACGAGGGCAGCCGCGAGCTGTTGGACTATCTGGAACGGGCGCTGCCCGCCGTGCCGCTCTGCCTCGTGATCGCCGCGCGCGACGCCGAGGGCGGCTTGCCCCTGCCGCGCTTCGGCACGGGCGAGCTGGGCGCGTTCTATCGCGGCGTGACCGGGCGCGATCCGGACGGCGGCTCGCTGGCACGCCTGGAAGAATCGACCGAGGGACATCCAGCGCGTGCCGAGGGCTTCCTGGCGGACGCCGTCGGCACGGCGGTGGCCGCGCAAGGGGCCGCCACGGCGACCGTCGCCACGCTGCCGCAACTGCAAACGCGCCAACTCACGACGCTGCCGCCTGATGCGCAGCGGCTCGCGGCGTGCGCCGCGCTCTGCGGCGCGGGCGCGCCGCTCGCGTTGCTGCAAGGCGTCGCCGATCTGCCCGAGGCCGCCTTCTTCGAGGCCGCCGGCGCCCTCGCCGAAGCGGGCTTGCTCGCGAGCGAGCGCCACGGGCATCGCCTGCTCGCGCCGGCCGACGAGGCCCTCGCGGCCCTTGCGCCCGAGGAGCATCAACAGGCCCATTCCCGCGCGCTCGCTTACTGGCGCGTGGCGAGCCAGATGGGCGCGGCGGCGAGCGCACAGACGCTCGCGCGCCATGCCCTCCAGGCGGGCGACGCGCTGCAGGGCGCGCATTACGCCCTCGAGGCCGGCCGTGAGGCGTTGCGCCTCTTCGCCCTCGACCAACTCGACTTTCTGCTCGCGCGCGGCAGCGCCTGCCTGGAGGCCCTCGACGCGCCCGTCGCGCTGCAACTGGGCTACACCCAGCTGCGTGGCGACCAGGCCCGCTACGCCGGCCAGGGCGGCGAGGCCGAGGCGCACTACCGCGAGGCGATCGCCCTCGCCGAAAGCCACGCGCCGGAGCGCTTGCCCGAGTTGCAGACGAGCCTCGGCATCGCGCTCAATCTGCAGAGCCGCTCGGACGAGGCCGAAGCCTGCTTCCATTCGGCCCGGCCGCAAGCCGACGCGTTCCAGCGCGCCCGCGCCACCGCCGCCCTCGCGCGCCACTACGTGCGCATCGGGCGTCACGACGCCGCCGAGGCGGCCTGCCGCGAGGTGCTCGCGCAAGAAGCCCCGAGCCTGTACCGCGGCGAAGCGCTCGGCTTGCTGGGCTTGATTCTGACGACCGCGCACGCCGGCACCCACGAAGGCCTGGCCTTCCTCGCCGAGGCCCAGGCGATCGCGGAGGCGACGGGCGATCGGCTCGCCCTCAACAACGCCTGCATGTTGCTCGGCAACGCCCGCATGGCCCTCGGCCAGCTGAGCGCCGCGCGCAGCGCCTTCGAGCGCTACGCGCTGCTCTGCGGCGAGCTGGGGCTCGCAGACGAGCGCGTGTGCGCCGAGTTGAACCTCGCCCAGGTCGCGTACGAAGAAGGCCGTTACAACGAGGCCTGGCGCCGGGCCTGCACGGGCGCGGCCTCGGCCCGCGACGCCGGCAACCGCATCTATCAGATCTTCGGCCAGACCTACGCCGCGCTCGCCGGCGTGCAGCTCGGCCATCTGCCCGAAGCCGAGCAGGCGCTGGCCGAAGGCCGCGCGGTCGCCCGCGAGCTGGGCAGCAGCTATATGCTCGCGCAGGTGGACCTCGCGGAGCTCGAGACGGCAATCTTCCTCGGCCGCTTCGGCCAGGCCGAGACGCTGGGCCTCGAGCTGCTGCGCAGCGGCCCCGAGGGCGAGCACGCGATTCGATTGCAGCTGTTGCTCGGCCAGCTCTACGAGCTGGCGGGCGAGGTCGGCACGGCCATGTCGCATCTGGCCGAGGCGCGGCAGCGTGCCGAGCGCCAGGGCTCGGCGATTCTGACGGCACTCGCGCAGCTCGGGCTGGGCCTTTCCGCGATGCGCGCGGGCCAGCTCTCGGTCGCGCAGGAGCGTGCGCTGGACGTGCTGGCGATCGCCGAGTCCGCCGAGGCGATGCTGCCGCAACTGCGCGCGCATCTGCTGCTCGCGAACGTGAACGGACTGCTCGGCTATCGCGAGGCCATGGGCGCCCATCTCGCGAGCGCCGACGAACTGGCCCAAGAGATCGCGAGCCCGCACTGGCAGGCACTCGTCTGGCAAATGCGCGCCCGCCACGAAGAGGGCATGATCGCGCTGCGTCAGAAGGCCGCGGCCTATCTGCAGTTCTACCTGGGTCAATTGCCGCCTTTAGCCAGGCACGAGTTCTTACGCTGGCCGGAACGGCGCGACGCGCTGGCCGGACGTCCCACGACGCCGTTGCGTCCCGAGATGGCGGGAGGCTCGGCATGCGACAAGTAATCGGCCTCGCGCTGGCTTTGAGCCTGCTTTCCGCTTGTTCCGCCAAGGCGCCCGCGACCGGCGCCAGCGTTCAATCCGGGTACGGCGCGCTGGATCTCGGGCCCACCCGCACGCTCGTGACGGGCACCTTCACGCTGCCCAGCAACCTCGTGGCGGTCGGCTCCGGCAGCCTCGTGAGCGTGGGCTCCGGCAGCCTGGTGAGCATCGGCTCGGCGCAGTTCCATGTGGCCTCGCTCGGCGAGGTGCCCGTGGCGGGCGCGCACGTGGCGCTCAAGCTCAGCGGCGGCAAGGACGTGGGCGTGTCGCTCACGACCACGAACGCGCAGGGCGGCTATCAGCTGACGGGCCGCGCGATTCCGGGCGTCTACCGCATCGAGGCGAGCGCCTCCGGCCACACCTACTGGACGTTGAGCGCCGTCGAGGCGAGCCAGCCGGCGCAGGCGCCGGTGAACGTGGCGACCACGCTCGTGACCGCCGAGTTGCTCGCCGCGCACGGCAGCGGCGATCTGCGCGTGCTGCCGCTGAACGACTTCGCTTCGGTGGTGCAGGCGACGGAGCAGGCGCTGCAGGCGCACGGTCTGCCGGCCAACTGGACGCCCGAGCAATCGGCGAGCACGATGGCCTCGCTGGAGCAATCGGACAGCACCCTCAAAGCCGGCGTGAATCAGCTGAACAGCGACCAGAGCCAGCTGGAGCAGCGCCTCGATCACCTCGGCTACCAGTTGCAGGACATGGCCTCGCAGATGGGCATGCCGCCCAGCGTGGTCGAGGGCGACATGCAGGCGGTGCTCTCCAGGCAGCCGCAGGCGAGCGATCAAGAAGTGGCCCAGCAGGTTCGCCAGAGCGGCGGCAGCGCCTCGGCGCCCGCGGCTGCGCCGAGCGCCCAGGCGACGGCCGCGCCGACGGCGGCTCCCACGTCGGCCCCGACGGCGGCCCCCACGGAATCGCCGAGCGCGTCGTCGACCGAGCAGCCCACGGCGACCCCGACGCCGACGCCCACGCCAACGCCCTCCAGCGCGCCGACCATGGCCCCGACATCGACGCCGACGCCGTTGCCGACTTCGACGCCGACGCCCCGACCGACGGCCAGCGATCGCCCGGCCGCCACGCCGACGCCGACGCCCACGCCGACCGCGACTGCGCCGAACCGCGGCATCGTGCCGTCGAGCCCCTGGTGGCAACCGACCCCGGCGCCCACGCCCACGTCGACGCCCACGCCGAGCAACTCGACGGGTTCGAGCGGTTTCGGTCACGGCGGCTGGACTTATCACCCCGCGCCGACGCCCACGCCGACCCCCAGCCCCGATCACGGCAATCAAGGCAACCACTACGGCCAGGACAAGCAAACCGGCGCGTTCTTCGGCAAAGGCCACTTCTAATCCCGGCTACTCCGCTTCGCGGGCCTCGCGCTCGCGCAGATACTCGGTCGCGAACACGCGCACGACGATCGCCGCCGGCATGGCGACGAGGCCTCCCGGAATGCCGGCCAGCGCCAGGCCGATGAACACGGCGAGCGAGATCCAAAAGGGGCTCATGCGCGTGTAACGCCCCAGCACAAAAGGCGCCAGGATGTAGCTCTCGAGGTGCTGGACGCCCACGAAGAAGAGCAGTGCCCAGAGGGCGTGCCAATAATCCACGCTCAAGCCCGCGAGCGTCGCGAAGGTGCCTGCGACGAAGGGGCCGAGATACGGCACCACCTCCAACAACCCCGCGACGATGCCGATCAGCAGCGCGTAGGGAATGCGCAGTATCCAGAGGCCGATGGCCACGAGGGCGCCCAGAATCACGCCCAACACCACGACGCCGCGCAGGTAGCCGCCGACGTCCGACTGGAGCCCGACCAACAATCGCGGTGCCAGGCGCTCGTAGTGGCGCGGCAACAAGCGAAGCAACTGGCCGCGGATCTCGTCGCCGTCGAGCAGCAAAAACAGGGCGAAAAACAGCACGGCGATCACGCCGGCGATCGCCAGCACGAGATCACGCGTGTAGCCGACCGTTTGCCCCGCCCAGCTCACGAGCTGGGCCTTGGCCAGATCGGCGAGCTTCGCCCGGCTGAAGAAGTTGTCGAGGTGGCTGTGGGCGGCCAGCCAGGCGGACCAGGCGTTCATCTGATCGAAGTAGGCCGGCAGCGCTCTCACGAGCAACTGGGCCTCGCTGTAGACCATCGGAACCAGAAAGAACCCCAAAAGGGCGATCGCGCCGAGCAGCAGCGCGTAGATCACGACGATCGACCACGGGCGACGCACCTTGTGCTGTTCGAGCCACGAAACGGCGGGGTGCAGCAAGGTCGCGAGCAGCAGGCCGCCGGCGACCAGCAGCCAGATGTCCCAAAGCTGAAATGCCACGCGCGCCAGCCCGACGATCACCACGGCCGCAAGCGCGCCCTTGGCGAGGCTCCAGGGGTTGATGTCGCGTAGCCAGGCCACCACGGCCGTCTTTTCCCGGCTCTCCATACGCCCATCGTGGCGGATGGCGCGTGCGCTCGCCTGCATCGAAACGGAGAAAAATTCGCGCGTGATCGCCGAATCGCCTGACATGAAAAATATTTTTCGCTTAACAGCTCATGCAACCTTGCGCTCCATGACAAGGAGCCGTATATTAATAGAAGTTTAAGCGACTCTTAAGGAGGGATAAACGTGCACGCACTTCGTCATATGGCCGCCGCCCTTTTGATCACCGCCCTCGCGGGGTGCGGCACCCAGGGCACCATGATTGCGCCGACCGGCATGCAGACGGTCTCGTCTCAGCTGGACGCGGCCTCGACCACGGGGCTCACGAAGGCCTTCACGCAGATCCACAAGGCGATCTTCGCCAAGATGGACGCCAACCATGACGGCTGGATCGACGAGTACGAGGCGGGGCCCTACATGTCCTTGTCGGATTTCCATTCGGCGGATTCGGCCGGCGGTCGCAGCAAGGATCGCCTGAGCTACACGGAGTTCATGGCCTGGTCGACCCACAAGTTCTTGTGGTTCCACGATTCGGCGAACAGCTTCGAGAAGCGCTTCCGCAGCGAGCTGGGCGACGTGTTCAGCACGCTGGACGGGAACCACGACGGCTTGCTCGAGGCGAGCGAGCTGAGCGACTGGCACATCGAGCGCCTGCACCTCTCGTTCGTGTACGACAAGCTGAACATCAAGGTGCCCTTCAAGACGATCGCGGCCGGCGACGTCACCGCGGCGGACAAGACCGGCGACGGCAAGCTCAGCCCGGCCGAGTTCGAGGATCTGTACGTCACGATGGTGGTCAACGCGCTGAACCCCGCGCCTCCGGCGCCTCCGGCTCCGCCCGCTCCTCCGGCTCCTCCGGCGCCCCCGGCCCCGCCCGCGCCGGCCGGCAACTAGGGCTCGCCTCAAACTCGAAGCGCCAGCGGCAATGC
>DATNPP010000666.1:0-2576 GCA_036703175.1 Oscillatoriaceae cyanobacterium | reverse complement strand
GGCAAGAAGCGCATCGAAACCGCGATGAGCAATCCGGACAAGCTGCGCCGCCAGGCGGACACCGAAGACGCCAAGGCCGCGCTGGCCGCCGAGTTGAAGGCGCTGCCCGAGAAGGATCCGCTTTCCGCGATCGTGGCCGAGCGTCCCAAGGACATCGGCAAGGCGATCGACGCGCTCGAAGAGGAAGTCTTCCGCAAGCTCGTCACCGAGAAGGGCCTGCGCGTCGACGGCCGCAAGCTCGACGAGATCCGCCCGATGTGGGCCGAAGTGGGCGTGCTGCCCCGCGCGCACGGCGTCGGCCTTTTCCAGCGCGGTCAGACCCAGGTCATGACGGTGCTCACGCTGGGCAGCTCGGGCGACGCGCAAAAAGTCGACACGATCGATCCGATCACGAGCCGCTCCTACATGCACCAGTACAACTTCCCGGCCTACTCGGTCGGCGAGGTGCGCCCGAACCGCGGCCCCGGTCGTCGTGAGATCGGCCACGGTGCGCTGGCCGAGCGCGCGCTCGTGCCGGTGCTGCCCTCGAAGGAAGAGTTCCCGTACACGATCCGATTGGTCTCCGAGGTGCTTGAGTCCAACGGCTCGAGCTCGATGGCCTCGACCTGCGGCTCGACGCTCGCGATGCTCGACGGCGGCGTGCCGCTCAAGCGTCCGGTGGCGGGCGTCGCGATGGGCCTGATCAAGGAGGGCGAGCGCTTCGCCATTCTGACCGACATCCAGGGCATCGAGGATCACCTCGGCGACATGGACTTCAAGGTCACGGGCACGACCAAGGGCGTCACGGCGTTGCAGATGGACATCAAGATCACCGGCATCGAGATCGAAGTGATGCAGGTGGCGATGGAGCAGGCGCGCCGCGGCCGCATGCAGATCCTCGAGGTGATGCACAACGCGATTCCCGCGCCGCGCACGGAGCTTTCGCCCTACGCGCCGCGCATCATCACGATCAAGATCAACCCCGAGTTCATCGGCACGCTGATC
The DNA here is from genome assembly GCA_036703175.1 of Oscillatoriaceae cyanobacterium. Classification (GTDB taxonomy): domain Bacteria; phylum Cyanobacteriota; class Sericytochromatia; order S15B-MN24; family JAQBPE01; genus DATNPP01. The sequence goes on along the minus strand of DATNPP010000666.1, from coordinate 1,592 downwards.
GGCCCCGGCGGCAAGAACATCAAGAAGATCACCGAGGAGACCGGCGCCAAGATCGACATCGAGGACACCGGCCTCGTGAGCATCGTGACGAGCGATCCCGAAGCGGCCCGCAAGGCGCGCCAGTGGGTCGAGAAGCACACGCGTGAGGTCGAGGTCGGCACGCTCTATCTGGGCAAGGTCGTCCGCATCCTCAACTTCGGTGCCTTCGTCGAGCTCTTCCCGGGCAAGGACGGCCTCGTGCACATCTCGCAGCTCGCTCCCGAGCGCGTGGCGCGCGTGGAGGACGTCGTGAACGTGGGCGACGAGGTGGTCGTCAAGGTGACCGAGATCGACCCGCAGGGCCGCATCAACCTCACCCGCAAGGGCGTGCTGCCCGAAGAGATGGCGCAATTCGTCGCCACGACCACCAAGGTCTAGGATTTCCCAGGGGGGAGGCAACTCCCCCCTTCTTTTTTTTTCACCATGACCAGCGAACAGAAATTCACCCTCTCCAACGGCGTCCGCGTCCTCATCGAAGAATTGCCGCACGTGCACTCGGCGGCGATCGGCTTCTGGGTGGACACGGGCTCGATCGACGAGAGCCCTGAGCTCAACGGCGCCTGCCATCTGATCGAGCACATGCTCTTCAAGGGCACTTCGCGCCGCAACGCGCTCGAAATCGCGCGCAGCCTGGAAGTGACGGGCGGCAGCATCAACGCGTTCACCGACAAGGAGAACACCTGCTTCCACGCCCGCGTGCTGGCACAAGACGTGCCGCTCGCGATCGACGTGCTGGCGGACATGCTGCTTAACTCGCTCTTCGATCCGGGCGAGCTCAAGCGCGAAAAAGAGGTCGTGATCGAAGAGATCAAGATGTACGACGACACGCCCGACGACCTGGTGCACGAGCTGCTGGCCGGCGCCATGTGGGAGGGCCATCCGCTCGGCCAGGCGATCACGGGCACGAAAAAGAGCGTGCGCGGCCTCAATCGCGAGCGCCTCACGGAGTTCATGGCGCGGCTCTACACGCCGCACAACCTCGTCGTGGCGATCGCCGGCCGCGTCGACACGCCGCGCGTGCTCGAGCAACTCGAGAATTTGCTCGGCAACTTCCAGTCCCCGCGCGCGCCGCGCCAGGCGCCTGCGCTGGCGCATCGCGCGGCCACCGTCGTGCGCTATCGCGACATCGAGCAGGTGCACCTGGCGCTCGGCACGCCGGGCGTGTGCGTCACGGACGGGGAGCGTTTCACCCTGGCGTTGCTCAACAGCATCCTGGGCGGCGGCATGAGCAGCCGGCTCTTTCAAGAGGTGCGCGAGAAGCGCGGCTTGGTCTACTCGATCAGCTCGTACGAGGCGCTCTTCAGGCCCGGCGGCATGTTCGCCGTCACGGGCGGCATGAGCACCAAGCATCTGCCCACCGAGCTCTCGCTCGTCAACGAGGAGCTGGAAAAGGCCAAGGCGGGCGATTTGACGGACGAGGAACTCGAGCTCGCGAAGCAGCAATTGCGCGGCGGACTCCTTCTTTCGCTCGAAGTGCCGCGCCATCGCATGAGCCGCATGGCGCAGAACGAGCTGTATTTCGGCCGCATGATTGCCCACGAGGAAGTGCTCGA
>DATNPP010000480.1:0-4228 GCA_036703175.1 Oscillatoriaceae cyanobacterium | reverse complement strand
GTTTTCGCCCCTGGACGGGGCTACAAACATCCCTCCCCCTCGCCAGGGGGAGGGGACGCTTAGACCATCGCCCCGCAGAACTCCGCCGGAATGCGGCGTGCGTAGTCCTGAATGAGCGCCCGCACGCGCTCGGGATCGGGCGACTTCACGAGCAATCCGACGTGATGCTTGCGCGTGGCCTGGCGCCAGACGATCTCGGGATCGGTGTAGCGTGCCGTATCCGGCCGCTCCTGGTTCGCGACCGAGAGCACCACGCCGGCGTAGTCGTGCTGCGGCACGGGGAGCACGTACGGGTGCTCGGGCGTCTCGGCCTCGAGCTTGGCCCACTCGTGCCACAGGCACACGCCCGTCGCATAGAAGATCACGTCCGGAATCTTGGCGGCGCCCACGCGGCAGGCGGCCTCGAGGAAGTAGCAACGCCCTTCGGCATCGCGGAAGTACTCGATGTGCGTCACGCCGCGCTCGAGGCCCAACGCCGCGATCACGTCGCGGTTGAGCGCCTGAAGCGATTGCTCTTCTTCGCTGCCGCGCGGCAGGGTCACCGTCGAGTACACGCCGCCTTGCTGCTTGAGCGCCAGAATCGGCTTGCCGTACTTCTGGGCCGAGGCGAAGATCACCTGGCGGTCTTTCACGACCGAATCCACGTGGTACAGCTCGCCCTGAATGAACTTCTCGAGCAAGTACAGGCTGGCTTGATCGCCCAGCTCGTCGAGCGCGCGCCAGAGCTGCTCGGGATGCTCGATGAGCTGAATGCCCTTGGAGCCGGCCTCCATGCGCGGTTTGAGCACCCAGGGCCCCGGCACCGTCTGCAGAAAGTGCGCGACGTCCGGGTAATGGAACAATCCCGTGAACTCGGGCACCGGCACGCCCCGCTCGCGGGCGCGCTGGCGCATCGCGAGCTTGTCGCGGAAGTAGAGCGAGGCCGTCACGCCCATGCCGGGCATGCGCAGATGCTCGCGCAGCTGGGCCGTCACCTCGACGTCGTAGTCGCCCAGCGGCACGAGGCGATCGATGCGCCGCTCGCGGCCCAGGTAGGTCACGACGTTTCGCACCATGGCCGGATCGTCGAAGTTGGGCAGCGCGAAGACGTCGTCGAGACACTCGCGCGGCCAGGGCTCGTTCAACAGCTTCTCGTGGGTCAACAGCAACACATGGCAGCCCAGGCGATGGGCTTCGCGAATGAAGTGAAAGCCTTTGAGGTGGCTCGCCACGCACAAAATGGTCGGTCGGGACACGGCACTCCTCCGAGGGATCGCGGAACTTCGCCATTATAGCGTAACGTCGCAACGTTTCGAAACATGGCGCAAGCCGAAGGGCGTTGGGCGGTATAACGTCATGGAGTGGAGTGGTAGGAGTGGCCCTATGGACATCAAGTCGGCTCTGAGTGAAGCCTTTCACGTCGTGACCGCGCCCGTGCGGCTCGCAGGCGAAGCGGTCGATGCGGGCATTCACCACTTTCTGCCGGACCAATACACGGTGTCGGCGAACCTGCCCAAGTACACCAAGCTTCCTGCCGCCGCGCTTCAAGCCGCCGAGGCGCGCTCGAAGAAGGGCGCGACCGTTCGCCAGCCGCTGATTCACAGCCCCCAGGGCGACCCATGTGAGCCCGTCACGATGTACGTGACCGGCACGAAGGCCCAGCTCGAGGCCGCGCTCGAGAAGCAGGGCTGGAAGAAAGCCGACAAGCTGACCATCTGGAACGGTTTCAAGTCCGATCTGACCTTGCTCGACAAGATCACCGGGCTGAACAAGATCTTCTCGTACAAGTACGACTCGTCGCCGATGACGGTGATGTCCGTCGACGGCAAGCAGCAAGTCGAGGCCTTCGACAAGAACGACGACTACCACACGGGGCGCGACCACCTGCGCGTGTTCGACACCGGCAAGAAAGACGCGCAGGGGCGTCCCGTCTGGGCGATCGCCGCGACCCGCGACACGCAGATCGACATCAAGGTGCCGAGCTTCGGCAAGGGCCACCACACGGACAGCAACATCAATCCCGAGCGCGACATGATCATGGCCGACCTGCTCAAGAGCGGCGTGAAGGACTGGACGGTCGCCCAGGGCAAGATGACGCCCGCCGATCAATCCCACGTCGATCAGACCTACCAGTACGACGGCAAGGTCTACAACGTGACGCTGCCGAACACCTAGCGCTCAACCCTTCGGCAGCGGCACCACCGCGAGCGTGCAGCGCGAGACGCACACGAGCCGCGCGTCCTCGTCCGTGATTCGAATTTCCCAGACCTGCGTGCTGCGGCCGACGTGCAGCGGCACGGCCTCGGCCGTCACGACGCCGTCGCGCTTCGCGCGCAGATGATTGGCGTTGATCTCGAGGCCCACGGCCATCTGCGTTTCTTGATCGACGTTGGCCCAGGCGCCGACGCTCGCGACCGTCTCGGCGAGCGCCACCGAGGCGCCGCCGTGCAACAATCCGAAGGGCTGGTGGACCTTGGGCGTCACGGGCATGCGCGCGCGCACGCGCGTCTTGGAGAGTTCGAGCAGTTCGATGCCGAGGGCGTCCATCATCGTGCCCTGCGCGCGGCGGGCCATTTCTTCGAGCGGTGTCATGAGTGCATTCTAACGGAACCGATGCGCGTCCGGCCAGCCCACCCGAGCGAGCGCCTTCGACGGCAGGCCGAGCGTCGCCAGTGCCACGCATCGCGATTATGATGAGCGCAGCGATGAAAGAGGTGCGGCCATGGCCCCCGACGCGCGAGGAACCCGGCCGGACGAAGCTTCCCAGGCGGTGCTCGAGTTGGTGCGCACGCTCGCGACCGAGCTGTCGCCACGGCTCGACGTGCGCCAGGTCTCCCTCGATTCGCCGCTGAGCGAGGAGCTCGGCCTCGACAGCCTGGGGCGCGTCGAGCTCATGAGCCGCCTGGAGCATACCTTCGGCGTCGCCCTGCCCGAATCCACGCTCTTCGGCGCCGAAACGCCGCGCGATCTCGTGCTGGCGCTCGCGCATGCTCCGCGAGGCGCGGCCGTCGCATTGCAGCCCGCGCCTCTGCCGGAGGCCAGCGCGGCCGGATTTCCGACGCAGGCGCGCACGCTCGTCGAGGCGCTGGCATGGCACGTGCAGGCCCACGCCGATCGCCCGCACCTCTACGTGCTCGAAGAGCGCGGCCCGCACGTGATCGACTACGGCACGCTCTGGCGAAACGCCCTGCGCGCGGCCGAAGGGCTGCGCGCGCGCGATCTGATTCCGGGACAGCGCATCGGATTGATGCTGCCGACGAGCACGGCGTATTTCGAGTGCTTCTTCGGCATCCTCCTCGCGGGCGGCGTGCCGGTGCCCATCTACCCGCCGTTTCGGCCCGCGGGCCTCGAGGACCACCTGCTGCGCCAGGCCGGCATTCTCGCGAACGCGGAGAGCCCGTTGCTCATCGCCATCCCCGAGGCCCAGCGCTTCGCGCGCTTGTTGCAAGCCCGCGTCGCGAGCCTTCACACGGTGCTCGCGCCCGCCGAGCTGCAATCGAACGCCAGCGGCCGGCCCGCCACGCCCACTTCCGACGACATGGCGCTCGTGCAGTACACCTCGGGCAGCACGGGAAGGCCCAAGGGCGTCGTGCTCACGCATGCCAACCTGCTGGCCAACGTGCGGGCCATGGGCCGCGTGGCGCGGGTGAGCCCCGAGGACGTCTTCGTGAGTTGGCTGCCGCTTTACCACGACATGGGCTTGATCGGCGCGTGGTTCGGCAGCATGTATCACGGCATTCCGCTCGTCGTGATGCCGCCGACGGCCTTTCTGGCCCGTCCCGAGCGCTGGTTGTGGGCGATTCACCAGTACCACGCCACCCTCTCCGCGGCGCCCAATTTCGCCTACGAACTGTGCGCACGCAAGATCCCCGACGCGGCGATCGCCGGCCTCGACCTCGCCTCCTGGCGCATGGCCTGCAACGGCTCGGAGCCCGTCAGCCCGGACACGCTGGAGCGCTTCGCGGCGCGCTTCGCGCCGAGCGGCTTTCGAGGCGAGGCGCTCGCCCCGGTCTACGGCCTCGCCGAATCCGCCGTCGGTTTGGCCTTCACGCCGCCGGGGCGCGGCCCACGGATCGATCGGGTGCGGCGCGGGCCGCTCGAGCGCGCGGGGCTCGCCGAGCCGGCCGCCTCCGACGATTCCGAGGCCGTGCGCCTGGTGTCGTGCGGAGAGCCGCTGCCCGGGCATCAGATTCGCGTCGTCGACGAGGCGGGGCGCGAGTTGCCCGAGCGCCACGTGGGCCGGCTCGAG
>DATNPP010000659.1:0-8533 GCA_036703175.1 Oscillatoriaceae cyanobacterium | reverse complement strand
GTCGGCACGCGCCGGGGCGCGAGCTCTGGGAGGCGATCGTCGATTATCTGCGCCCCGACTTCCATCCGGCCGCCGACGCGGATTTCGACAAGGCGCGCGATTACCTGGCGACCTCGCCCGGCGTGCGGTACGGCCTGGCGGGACGCGCGGCCGGTTGAGTCCCTGGCGATCGCCCGCGCGGGCGCGCTAGAATAAACGCGCCCTTGCTTGGAGTCGCCGATGGATCGCATTCTGCATCACACTGCCCACCTCGACGCGCCGCCGTTCGTGGCTTTCGAGCTCTTCGCGACGAGCGCGGGCCTGATGCGCTGGCTCGTGCCGCTCGCCGAGGTCGAGCCAATCGTAGGCGGCAAGTACGAGCTGTTCTGGAACCCGGACGATCGTGAGAACGACAGCACGCTGGGCTGCAAGGTGACGGCCGTGGTGCCCGAGCGCCTGCTGGCCTTCGAGTGGCGCGGACCACGGCAGTACAAGCACTTCATGAACCAGGCCGATCCGCTCACGCACGTCGTCGTGTCGTTCTTTCCCGAAGACGACGGCACCCGCGTCGATTTGATTCACTCGGGCTGGCGCGGCACGCCGGAGTGGGAAGAGGCGCGCCAGTGGTTCGGAACGGCCTGGCGATTGGGCTTCGAGGCGCTCGCGCCGATCGCGGCGGGCTGAATGTTTCCCGCGCAGCGCATCGTTTGCCTGACCGAAGAGACGGTCGAGACGCTCTACCTGTTGGGAGAGCAGGACCGCATCGTCGGCATCTCGGGCTTCGTGGTGCGCCCGCTACAGGCGCGCAAGGAGAAGCCGCGCGTCTCGGCGTTCGTGTCGGCGGACATCGAGAAGATTCTCGCCTTACAGCCGGATCTCGTGCTGGCGTTCTCGGACATCCAGGCGGACATCGCCGCGAACCTGATTCGCCGCGGTGTCACGGTGTTTACGCTCAATCATCGCAGCGTGGCCGAGATACTCGAAATGGTGCGCCTGGTCGGCACGCTGGCGGGCGCCGCCGAGCGGGCCGAAGACCTGGCACGAACGCTCGAGGGCCGCGTTTCGGCCGTGCGGGAGCGCGCCGCCCGATTGAAGCGGCGGCCGCGCGTCTACTTCGAGGAGTGGGACGGGCCGCTGATTTCGGGCATTTCCTGGGTCTCCGAGCTGGTCGAGGCGGCCGGCGGCATCGACATCTTCGCCGATCGGCGCAGCGGCAGCCTCGCGAAGGAGCGCTTCGTCGAGCCGGAAGAGGTCATCGCGCGGGCGCCGGATCTCATCATCGGCTCGTGGTGCGGCAAGCGCTTTCGGGCGGATAAACTCGTAGCGAGGCCGGGCTTCGACCGGATTCCGGCGGTGCGCAACGGGGATGTGTACGAGATCAAGTCGCCGTTGATTCTGCAGCCCGGGCCGGCGGCGTTGACGGACGGGCTGGAGGCGATCGCCGGGCTCGTCGAACGCTGGGCTGCGAAGGCGCCCGTTTGAGCGGAGGAGAAGGCTTGGTATGAGTCGTCTGAACATTCGCCTGAAGCGCGCCTATGAGGCCCCCGAGGCCTCGGATGGCTCGCGCTATCTGGTCGAGCGCCTTTGGCCGCGCGGCGTGGCAAAGGAGCGGCTGCAATTGACCGAATGGGTGAAGGACGTGGCGCCGAGCAGCGCGTTGCGGCAATGGTACGGGCATCAGCTCGAACGCTGGGACGAGTTTCAGGAACGCTATCGCGCGGAGCTCACCGCCAATCCGGCGGCCTGGAAGCCACTGCTGGAGGCCTCCGAGCGTGGACCGGTGACGTTCGTGTACGCGGCGAAAGACGAGTTGCATAATAGTGCCTTGGTGTTGAAGCGCTTTCTCGAAGAACGCCCTTGAAGTTACGGGGACTCCGGGCGACCGACCAGCGTGGGCGCGGCCCAGAAGAGCGCCAGAGCCGCGGTCCAGGCGAGAAGCGTCCAGCCCAACATCGCCTGCTGGTTCAAGAGGTAGTTGTTGCACAGGCGATTCGGCGCGACGAGGTAGAGCCAGCCCATAAAGGCGAGCATCGAGAGCGCGTTGAGCTTCGCGAAGCCTCGCAGCACGGCAGGCAATCGGCTAAAGCTCATGGCCAGTGGCACGCCCACGAGAAGTGGCAGCGTGAGAAACTTGGCGACCTCGATGAGGGGGCTTTCGAGGGCGCCGTCGAGCCAGCGCGGCAGCATCCAGAACGCCAAGGTGAAGGCGGCGAGGAGCGTGCCGACGATGCCGTTCGCGTTGCAATCGCGCAACCAGGCCGGTTGGCGCGTCGCGAGATCAGCGCCGACCCCATAGCCGGCGAGGACCAGCAGGGGCATCTGCAGGCCCATGTGGGTTGCCATCAGGGCTTCCATGCGCGTTGCGACCGGCGGTGACGCCAACAGGGCAACACCGAGCAGGCCGATGGCGGCGCGTTTCACTTTCGGGCTCCATTGATCCGATCCAGGAGCAGACTCAGGGCCGTGGCGTCGGCGATCGCCGCCAGCCGCCCGCGCGCATCGAGCACCTCGATGGCCGCGTTGTGCTGAAAGCCGCCGCCCGGCAACGGAACGCGAACGACGTGGAACGCGCGCAACAGGCATGCGAGGTCGTCGGGGCTCGTCGCGCGGGCCAGACGCCAGGTTCGGCCGTCGGCGCGCTCGCGCTCGGCGTAGGCGCTGAGATCCGCCACGCCGTCGCGTGGGTCGAGGGAAATGCTCACGAGCGCGACGTCGCGCGGCGCCCCCGGTTGCAGCAAGCGGCGATCGAGCCGCGCGAAGCCGGTGCCGAGAAAGCTGCAAATGGTCAGGCAGCGCGTGTAAAAGAACTCGACGAGCACGTGCCGGCCCCGGTAGTCCGTGAGCCGAAACCGCCGCCCGTCTTGATCCTGCAGCCATATGGACGGCAGGGATTGCGGATGGGCTGCGACCTCGGCACGCCACGCCGCTTCGGCGGTGAAGGCCTGCAAGCCGTCGGTTCCGGCCCATAGCGAGCCGGAACCGACGGCCAGCACGGCCAGCACGGCCAGCGAGCTGAACAGGGCGCGCACGCTCAGGCGGCGTCGATCGCCCGCAGCTGCGTCAAAAAGCGCAGCGCGAACACGAGCACCGCCGCCACGACGAGCACCGCCGAGACGGCGCCGACCCGGTCGGGGGCCAGCCAGGAGGCCAGGTGGGTGGCGTAGCGCCGCGGCACGCCTTCCATGCCGGCGTAGAGGAAGCTGAAGACGATGCCCAGGCCCCCGACGACGTAGGCCACGAAGCTCGCGCGATCGATCGGACTGGGCGACGACGGCCCCGCGCCGGCGATCAGGTAGTACATGAAGCCGAAGAACATCGACGCCTCGCCGAGCAGCAGATAGAAGTGGAAGTGCCCGGGCACCCAGAGCGTGTTGTGCATGACCCGGTTGAACACGATCGTGCCGTCGACGATCGCCGGAATCACGCCCGCGGACCAGCCGAACATCGACAGGAACAGGAACGCCGAGGCCATGTCCCAGCGAATGTTCGAGCGATGGACGATCATCAGCGCGCCGTACGCCGTGACGAGCAGGATCGGCAGGCCGTTGAGCCACGAGGCGATTTCGCCCATCACCAGCATCCACGTGGGCATCACGAAATCCATGAGCAGATGGTGCGGAAAGACCACCACCACGAGCAGCGTCGAGCCGTTCCAGGCGCCGAGGAACACGCGGTTGGACTTCCAGCGCCGCCCCGTGTAGCGCGGCAACAGTTCGTAGACCGCGATCACGGATTTGTAGATCGTCACGTTGATGAAGACGTGGCCGAAGAAGTAGGTCATGCTCTTCACGAGCAGCGGATCGAGGGCGAAAGTCGGATTGAAGAGGTTGACCAGGTTCATCACCAGCACGGTGGCGCCCGCGGTCAAGCCGACCGTGTCGGCGATGATGGCCATGCTCGAGGCGACGACGGCCGCCGGCGGGCCGTAGGTATTTTTCAATCGGAAGAGCTGCGGCCAGCCGAGGGCATTGGCGAGGTTGCCGTAGCGCCCGAGAATCGCGCGCGCCGCGTCGACGTAGAGCAGCAGAAAGCTCGCGCCGACGACGAGCAATCCGCCGAGAAAGGTGGCCGCCGCCCCCTTGTCCCAGAGGCCCATGGAGACGGCTGGCAAGGGATACAGAAAGGTCCAGGCGCCGGCGAAGCCGCCGACGAAAATCGAGCCCAGAATCATGCCGACGCCGACGAGAAAGGTCGCCAACGTGGCATAGAGCACGCCGAGGCTGAGCTTCACGTACTGGCTCAGGAAGTACCACATGATGGCCGTGCTGCCGAGTCCCATGATGCCCACCATGCCGACGCCGTGGGCGGTCAGGATGCGGTAGAACAGCACGGGCGAAACGGCGAGCCATTGCCCCTGCGCGAAGCGCATGCCGGTGCCGAGCAGCGTCATCAGCACCAGCACGAGGGCGCTGATGCCCATGTACACCAGCACGCCGCGGCGATCGGCGCCGCGCGGCAGCGGATAGCGCTTGACGGGCGTCCGCGGCGAGGGAAAGACTTCTTGTTCGTCAAGACGCATGGGGCTTGCCTCCCGCCTGGACCTGCAACTCGACGTTCATCGCCGTGTGGCCGAGGCCGCAATACTCCAGGCACATCACGCGATAGACGCCCGGCTGGTCGAAGGTGTAGCGCAATCGGTTCGTGTAGTTCGGCATGGCCTGCGTCTCCGCGAGGAGTTGCAGCGCCGGAGAGTACAGCGCGAAGCTGTGGTTCACGTCCGCGCTGGTGACTCGGAATTCGACCGGCGCGCCCGTCGTGACCGTCGTGGGGCTGATGGTCCAGTACCATTGATGGCCCACCACCTGGACCACCTGGGCCGGGCCGCCGGGCGCGTGGGTCGCGGCGTACGGCAGCCCGTTGGAGGTCATGGTCAGCACCATCGCGCTCAGCGCGAGCGCGCCCAGAAAGAGCCGGTCTCGCAATCGGTAGCCGTCGTGGCGAATCGCCGTGTAATCCGCGAGTTGGCGCGAGTGCGCCAGCACGAACAGGAACGCCAGCGCGAGTGCCGCGATGAGCATCAAACTGATGCGCCAGGCCAAAAGCTGGACCATGCGTCGTTCTCCATGTACGGACACGCCTTCGAAGCGAGAAGCGCGTGCCGGGCCGCAACAAATTGCCAAAATACTTTGGCTACTTTCGACAAGTTGGCGAATGCCTTCCCCGTCGCGATCCTCGGGGATTTTTTGGTCTTCGATCGCGAGGGCAGCGGATCAGACGGATGAAATCGCCCTCGAAACCCGATGAAAGCTGCCGTCTTCGACGATCTCAAGCGACTTGATGTGTAAATAATTGTAACATATTATGGTCAAGCCTGCTCTTGAGTGATGAATTTTTCTGAACTCGGCAGCGCCAAGCACGTCGACAGAAGGAGGAGGCCCGTGGCTCCGCGCGAAGTCCTTCCAATCGCTGAAAAAACGACCATCAACGAGGCGGGAACGCTGTACGCGTCGGCGATCCATGAGATCCGCACGCCGCTCTCGATCATCATGGGCTTCGCCGAGCTGATGGAGGACGGCGCGGCCGGCAAGCTCACGCGCCGACAGCAGCTCTACCTCGCGCAGATTCACGAGCGCGCGGAAGACATCGCGCTGCTGATCAACGATCTGCTCGACTTCGCCCGGCTGCAGCATGGCCAGCTGGAGCTGGAGCGGCACCCGGTGGCGCCCAGCCAGCTATTGAGCGCGGTCGCGACGACGTTCGAGCCGATTGCCGCCAAGCGCAAGATCGCGCTCGAGCTGCGATTGCCCGCGGCGCTGCCGTACGTCCTCGCGGATCCCAATCGCGTGAAGCAGATTCTGAACAATTTGATCTCGAACGCGCTCAAGTTCACGCCCGAAGGCGGCACGATCGTCCTGTCCGCCGAGTTGCTCGACGACGCGGTGCAGTTGCACGTGCGCGACAACGGCATCGGCATTCCCGAGGAGGCCCTGCCGCGCATCTTCGACGGCTTCTATCAGGTCAAGCCGGGGCCGGGAGGCAGCGGGCTCGGGTTGATGATCGCCCGTCAGCTCGTCGAGGCGCACGGCGGCATCATTCGCGTGCTCTCCGAGCCGGGCGAGGGCAGCTGCTTCAGCTTCACGCTGCCGCTGGTCGAGCACGCGACGCCGGCCTCAGCGCTGGCGACGTGCTGACGTGGCGCGGAGAGCTCCATGAAACCCTTCGTCACGAGCCCTAACCTGCTTCAAGGCCTCAAGCTCAGCAAGGCCGAGCGCCTGTTCGCCAAGCGCTACCTGCTGGCGGAGTGCCTCGGCGCGGGCAGCACCGGGACGGTGTACTCGGCGTTCGACGTGCAGACGCGCAAATTGGTCGCCGTGAAGCATCTGAAGCGCTTCGCCCACGAAGAGGAGCTCTTCCGTTTCAAGCAGAGTTTTCGCGCCGCGCTCTCGCTGCGGCATCCCCACCTCGTCGAGGCGTACGAGTACGTGCTCACCGGCGAGGTGCCTTATCTGACCATGGAGCTCGTGCAGGGCGAGCGGTTGCCGACCGGCACGCCCATGCTCGAACATCTGGCCGTCGATGTGGCCGGGCAGGTGCTGCTGGCGCTGGACTACCTGCATGCGCGCGGCATGCTGCATCGCGATCTCAAGCCCGACAATTTGCGCTTCACCACCCAGGGCACCTTGAAGCTGCTCGATTTCGCGACGCTCGAGCCGATTGGCGGCCCGCCCGGTGGTCAAATCAGCGGCACGCTCGCCTATATGGCGCCCGAGGTGTTCCAGGGGCGGGCCCTGGCGGCCACGGCCGACCTCTACTCCGTGGGCGTGCTGCTGTACGAGCTGCTCAGCGGCAGCCTGCCGTTTCGAGCGCAACACACGCACGAGCTGATCGCTGCGCATCTGAACGCGGTGCCGCGCGATCTCGGCGCGTTGCGCCCGGATCTATCGCCGCAGCTGACGGATCTCGTGATGCGCTTGCTCGCCAAGGATCCGAGCGCACGCCCGCAGCGCGCGAGTGATGCGCTGCGCGAGCTCGCGCCACGGGTCTCGGCGTCGATCGCGCAGGAGGCGGAGCGCCAGGGCTACAGCTATTTGCTCGCGACGGGCCTGGTCGGCCGCCAGGCCGAGCTCAACGCGCTTCTGGCCGCGCTCAAACAGGCCGCGGGTGGTCACGGCACGGGCGTCTTCATCGGCGCGCAGCCGGGCGTGGGCAAGTCGCGCTTGATTCAAGAGCTCAAGCTGCACTGCCAGCAGGAGAACGTCGCGTTCCTCTCGGCGTCCTGCATCGACGAGGGCACAGGGCCTTACGGCCCGATGCGGCAGCTGCTGCAAGCCGTGCTGCCGTTCGCGGCGGAGGCCCAGCCGGCGGAGCTGGAGCGCCTGCTCGCCTGGTTGGGGCCCGGCCGCACGCGGGCGATGGTCAAGACCGATCTGCACCAGGCGATCGCCGCCGTGCTCGCGGCGATCGCGCGCCGGCAGCCCCTCGTGCTGTGCGTGGACGATCTGCAATGGGCCGACACGCTGAGCCTCGAGCTGCTCACGCACTGCCTGTACGAGCACCGCGACGCGCCGATTCTGTGGCTGGGCGCCTATCGCCCGGGCGAAATCGGCCAGCACCACGCCGTGCTGCAGGCCATCGGGGAGAATCTGGCCGAGGGACTCGTGCTCGAGGCGCTCGACGAGACGGAGTGCGCGGCGCTCGTCCAGGGCGTGCTCGGACAGGACGCGCCCGAAGGCTTGATGCCTCTGATTGCCGAGACGACCCAGGGCAACTGCTTCTTCGTCATCGAGACGCTGCGCTACCTCGTGGATCAAGGGCACCTGCGCTACGAGATCGGCACCTGGCACCTGTCGATTCCGGACGACGGCGTCGGCGTGCCCACGAGCATTCAGGACCTCGTCTGCCAGCGATTGCATGGATTGTCCAGGCCGGCGCTCACGCTGGCGCAGCTGGCGGCCGTGTACGCCGACACGCTGCGCCCGGCGAGCTTGCGCCGGCTCAGCGGGCTCGACGAGCAGGCCCTTTTGGATGCGATCAACGAGCTGATCGAACGGCAGGTGTGGCGCCGCAGCGGCGGCGGCTTCCGCTTCGTGCACGAGCGCATTCGCGAGGCCCTGTATCAGGAGTTGCCGGCCGAGGCGCGGCAGGCGCTGCACCAGCAGATCACCGAGCGCCTCGAGGGCCTCAAGGTGACCGCGGCGACGCTCGCCTACCACCGCTATCGCGGGCCGGATCCGCTCTCGGCGGTGCCGGATTTGTGCCGCGCCGGCGCGGAGGCCGAGTCGCTCGGCGCGCTGCACGAGGCCTTCCGGCACTGGAAGCTGGCCGCCGATCTGCTCGAGACGCAAGACGAGCACGATCCGCGTCTGCTCGAACTCTGGCTCGACATCGGCATCAAGTGCGGATTTTCGGTCGATTCGCGCGCCGGCGAGGAGGCCCTCGAAAAGGCGCTCGCGCGGCTCGAAGCGATCGGCAATCCGTTTCGCGCCGCCAAACTCATCGCCGCCACGACCACGCTGATTCGCCGCTTGCCGGAGTGGATCGCCCGGCCGATTCTGCGCGTGCTGACGCGCCCGCAATCCTTCAAGCCGCCGCGGAAGCATTTTCCGCCCAACTA
>DATNPP010000654.1:0-11327 GCA_036703175.1 Oscillatoriaceae cyanobacterium | reverse complement strand
TCATTGGGGCAGCCATGAGAAAGCTGCTCCATATTGTCTACGGTGTACTCAAGCACCAGCAGCCGTTTCAGCCCGTAAAGCTCACTGCCTAACATTGCCTATCTAAGACAGTGTCTCTCCCCCGGAGGGTGGGAGAGGGATATTGGAGCGCCGTTCAGGCGATCCAATCGGGAGCGGGGGCGACCCCAGGCCAGTTGCAAGTCACGGCAGTTGGGATTTGCGGGTGGCACGCGGTCGCCCCCTCTCCCGGTTTGCTCCCCTGGACGGGTCGCAAACATCCCTCTCCCACCCTCCGGGGGAGAGGGCAATGCAATTCCCCTGCCACCCTCAAAAATGCCGCTGTCGGGTTAAAAGTCGCGGCGCTGGAAGAGGCGGCCTGCCACGCCCAGCGTGGCGATCGGCGTGAGGAGCAGCACGCCCACGAGGCTCGCGAGGCCGAGTGGTGAGCCGAGGGTTTCGGCGAGGACGGCGCCGGCGACGCCGACGAAGCTGCTGGCGCCGGTCGTGAGCAGATAGCAGACGCGCACGCCGTCGATCGGATTGAGCAGCAAAGCGCCGATCAGCATGGCCTTGAGCGAGAAGCCCGGGCTCGAGATCGTCACGCCGAAGACCACCAGGTCGTAGAGCACGTCGAGCGCGAACCAGACGGCGAGCGCCGTTCCCAGGGCGCGCGTGCGCTCGCGCCAGACGACGCCCAGCAGCATGCCGATCGCCGAAAACGCGGCCATGAGCACGAACGAGAGCAGCATCAGCAGCAGAAAGCTCAGCAGCGCGTCGCCGCCCGCTTGCACGAGCACCACGAGGCCACCCAGCAACAACCCGCCGCCGAGCGTCACGACCATCGAGGCCAGCATGCCGAGGTACTTGCCGAGCAGCACCTGGCCCCTGGCAAGCGGCTGCGTCAGTAGAATCGCGAGCTCGTCGCCGTCGGCGTTGAGGCTGGCGATCGCCTGCAACATCGCCACCAGCGGCAGCGCGAAGAGGATCAAATTCAGCAGGCTCGCCGACACCGACGCGAAGCCCTGAAAGCCGACCTCGTGCGCGCTGACGAGCCCGTAGTACGAGATCGCCAGCGTCAGCAACGCGAGCAGCAGGCCGAAGCCGAGCAGCCAGCGGCTGTGCAGGGCGTCGCGCAGCTCGCGCCAGGCGATCAAACTAATGCTCCGCATTCTGCAACTCCTTTTGCTCGAGCGCCGCCGCGAGCGCGACGACGTGCGCGTTCACGAGCTTCTCGCGCCGCGCGTAGGCCTCCGCGGCCGGTACGTCGGCAAAGGCCAGCACGTCGCCGCCCATCGGCCCGTGCAGGCTTCCCGACGCCAAGAAGGTCGCCGTTTCGATCGGCAGCCACTTACCCGTGTCGGCATCCAGCACGTAGCGCCGTCCCGTGACGTCGTGATCGCGCTCGTAGCGCCCCAGTTCGTCCACGCCGTCGAACTTGAGCACGCGCGCGCCGACGATCTCGGCGCCGAAGCGGTGGTCCGAAAAGACCATGCGGCACTGATCGCAGGCGTCGACGCCCCAGCGGATCGGCTCGGGGCCACGGGCGCAGCCGGCGAGGGCGATCGCCGCGAGCAGCATCAAAAGGCGTTTCATCGGGTCTCCTTCTCGACCACCCAGCGGAAGACCTCTTCGAGGGTCGGGGTGGTCGTCCACAGCGAGGACACGGGCACGCCGCGGCGGTGCAGCATGTCCAGCGCGCGGTAGGCGCCCTCGGCGTCCAACGGCAAGCGCCAGGCCGTGCCCGCGCGCTCGGCGCGCACGCCGGCGATCGCGAGCGCCTCGCCCGCGGCCAGCGGCTCGTGGCTCGGCTGCAGATACAGCGCGGACGGCAAGCCCGAGGCCGTGAGCAGCTCGGGCACGCTGCCCTGCGCGACCAGCCGGCCCTCCTTGAGGATCGCCACGCGATGCGCCAATCGCTCCACCTCGCCCAACAAATGCGAGGTGAGGATCACGGTGACGCCGGCGGCGTTGAGCGCCGTGAGGGCTTCGCAGAACTCGCACGAGACTTGCGGATCGAGCCCCACGGTCGGCTCATCGAGCACCAGCAGCGGCGGATCGGCGAGAATCGCCGAGGCCAGGCCCAGACGCTGCAGCGTGCCGCCGGAGAGCTCGCCGACGGGGCGCTCGGCCTGCTCCGAAAGGCCGACGCGGGCCATCGCGCGTTTCACCGCAGTCGCGTCCAGTCGCTTGAGCTGCGCGTAGTAGGCGAGCACCTCGCGCACGCGCAGATGCCTCGGAAATCCCACGCGCTGCGGCACGTAGCCGATGCGCGCCAGCACTTCGCGCGGATGGCGCGCGAGGTCCATGCCGTCGAGCCAGATGCGCCCGCCGGTCGGGTGCAGCAATCCCACGAGCGCCTTCAGCAAGGTGCTCTTGCCCGCGCCGTTCGGCCCCAGCAGAGCGACGATTTCGCCCGGCGCGACCGTGAGGTCGACCCCCGCGAGCGCCAGGCGCTTGCCGTAGCGCTTTTCGAGCTGTTCGACGCGGATCATGAGGCCTCCTTGGCTGAAATCAGAGGGTGGTCATCGCGCAGCGAGGACGGCGCGAGCGCGGGCAGCAGCTTCTGCGCGAAGTCCAGCGCGTGCACCGCGGGGCTCTGGCTGAACGCGACGAGATCGGGATACTGCATGCCGAGATAGGCGAAGAGCGTGACGGGCGCGTACGACGTGTCGCCGCGGCCGTCGCCGTTCAGGTCGTAGCCGCGATAGCCGCTCCAGTAGTTGCCGTCGAGCACGTTGTCCGAGCGCGGCATGTCGACCGCGACCTCGTAGCCGTCGTCGATGAAGGCGTTGCCCGTGAAGCGGTTGCCCGTGGCGCTTGCGTAGAGCAGCAAGCCCCAGCCGTTGCCCGCGACGAGGTTGTGCTCGAAGCGATTGCGGTACGAGCTGTCCAGGAACATGCCGACCGTGTTGTCGACCAATCTGTTGTGCGCGATCACGCTGTCGTCGTTCTCCTTGAAGAGTAGCCCGTCGCCCACGCTGCCGCGGTTGTCGCTGAAGGTGTTGCCCACGATGCGCAAGCGCTTGGAGTACATGAGCACGCTGCCCGCCTGATTGGCGTCGAAGCGGTTGTTCGTGAAAGTCGAGTCGTCCATGTACATGAAATGCAGCCCGTAGCGCTGGTTGTGCGACGCGACGTTGGCCTCGAGCGTCGAATGCGCGGCGAACTCCATGTACAAGCCGTCGCGAAACCGGCTCACGTCGTTGTGGTCCAGCCGATTGCCCTCGGCGTTCCAGAGCCGCACGCCGTCGCCCCAGGCCTCGAAGAGGCCCGCCGGCGCGGCGCCCGTGATGCGGTTGCCGCTCAGGTGATTGCCGCTCGAGCGCTCGACGACGACGCCGAAGAAGGCCTGGTCGATCGTGTTGTTCAGCACTCGGCAATCCTTCACGCCGAGCAGCTTGACGCCCGCGTCTTCGGCGTCGAGGCTGCGGCCGGTGTCGGTCACGTGGAAGCCCTCGAGCGTCACGCCGTTCGCCACGATCGTGACGGCGCTGCCGTGGCCTTCCGCCGTCAGCTCGGGGTTCCCGCGGCCTTCGAGCGTCAGATTCGGCACCGTGACCACGACGGGCGCGCGGTAGACGCCGGCCGGGACGAGCAGGCGATCGCCCGGCCGTGCATCGGCGATCGCCTGTTGCAGATCGCCGTGCACGGTGAGCGTCTGGGCCCGCGCGGCGCCGGGAGCCACCACGGCGCCGAGCAGGGCCAGAATCAGGAGCGAATGGCGTGCCATACCGTGAAGGCTCCTACGCCCGTGGCGAGCACGACGCCCAGACCGCCCCAGCTCGGAAAGCTCATCACGTAGAAATTCGCGATGTGCTCCCAGCCGAGCGCCGGCGGCGTGAAAGGCGCCACGGTGATGGGCGCGTTGGATGCCAGCTGGTGGCCCCAGTCGTACATCCAGTGGTACAGATCCCAGAGCATGTAGGCGCAGAAGCCGTAGAGCGCCGCCCAGGCGACGAGCATGGCCTCACGGCGCCTCGTCAATCCCGAGACGAAGATGACGCCCGCCAGCGCGCCCAACGCGGGCGTCATCCAGTGGAACTCGGGGAAGGACTTGGCGGACACGGGCTTCATGCCGATGTAGTGGTTCAATATGTTGATGTTCTGCAAGCTGCCCGTGATCGTGCGCGCGAAGATGTTGAGGTCCATGCCTTCCGGATACTGCGGCGCCCAGAGGTGCACGTGCCAGATCGGCAAGGCCAGGGCCGAGCAGACCATCGCGGCGGCCACGAAGACCAATGCCTGTTCCACGCCGTCCATGCGGTCGTGAAGATGGGCCAAACGCATATCGAACCTCCTTGTAGTACCTAGCGCGGCTGAACCGCGATATAACCCTGCATCTCCTGATGCAGCGCCGAACAGAAGTTGCTGCAGTAGAACGGCACCACGCCCGGCTTGTCCGCGTCCCAGACGACGGTCTTCGTCTCGCCGGGGGCGATCTCGATGTCCACGTTCGAGCCGTCGATCGCGAAGCCATGCGCGATGTTCGTATCCTGCTCGATGTTCGTGACGTGGATCGTCAAATGGTCGCCCTGCTTCACCTCGATGTTGTCCGGCTTGAAGTGGCTGCGAATCGCCGCGATGCGCACGTCCACCTGATTGCCGTGGCGCGTGACGCCGGCCTCGGATTGGCTGTGGATCGCGCCGTCCGCATGGTTGTCCGCCAGGTTGTAGTACTTGAGCGGATGCACCAGCTTCGCATCCAGAATCGTCGCGTAGTGCGGCTCGCCGAGCGTCGGCCACTCGGTGAGCTCGCGCATCTTGTCGCCCGAAATGTCGATCAGCTGCGCGTTGGTCGGATAGTCCGGCCCGGTGTCCAGAAAGCGCTCCTTGGTCATCTTGTTCAGCGCCAGCATGTAGTGGCCCACCGGATGCACCGTGTCGCCGCCGACCACCGCGAGGTGGCCGATGTTGTAGTTCACGGGGATCTTGTCGATCACCTTCCAGGTGCCCAGCTGCCACTTCGTGATCGCCGAGTCGACGAAGAGCGAGGTGTAGGCGTAGCCCTTGTCGTCGAATTGCGTGTGCAGCGGGCCCAGGCCCACCGGCACCTCGGCGACGTTGGTGTCCGCGTACTTGAGCACCGGAATGCCGCGCCAGGAGCCGTCGAAGTCCTTGTCGGCGATCGCCTTGAGCATGCGCGCGGTGCTGTGCACCACGACGATCGGATCGAGCTTGCCCGAAGCGCAGATGTACTTGCCGTCCGGGCTCACGTCGACGCCGTGGGGGCTCTTCGAGGTCGGCAGGAAGTACACGATGCCGGGCGTCTTGGCCGGATCGATCATCTTCACGCCGTTGACGAGCGTGTAATTGCCGTCTTTGACCGCCTGCAGCGCCGCGTGCCAGTTGACCGCCGTGATGAAGTCCTGCTGGTGCTGTGAGGCCGCCACTTCGAGGTCCGTGTGGGCGAGTTCGGTGTTGTAGGCGGTGAAGAACTCCCAGCCGTCGCTCGGACCCTTGCCGCTCGAGGCCAGATCGAAGTCCATCGGCGGCATGTGGATCTCATAGGCCATCGACAGATTGCCTTTTTGATCGATGTTCATGCAGGCGATGCAGCCGTCGAAGGTCTGCGCGTACGAGTCGAGCGGGTGGTACTTGCCGTCCATCGGCACCGCGAAGCGACTGGCGCCGAACGCGTAGTGCGTGTTGTTCGTGACGAACGGGCCGGCATGCAAGCCCGAGATGTTGGGAATCGGCCCGAAGATCGCGCCGGTCGTGAAGGTGTCGAGATCGATGCGGGCGATGCGGGCGTGCGGCATGTCGTTCACGAAGAGCCAGCGCCCGTCATAATCGCCGTTGGTCTTCGAGAGCGACGGATGGTGGATGTCGCCCCAGGTGTAGGGCCCCATCATCTTCTTGCTGGCCTCATCGAAGCCGTAGCCGGTCTTGGGGTAGTTGGAGAACACCGGAATGATGTTCAGCATGCGCCCCGAGGGCAAGCCGTAGACGAAGACCTGGCCCGCATGGCCGCCCGAGAAGAAGGCGTAGAACTGGTCGTGATCGCCCGGCTTGACGTAGACCTCGGAGGCCTCCGTCTTTTGGACCGCGCAACCGGCCAACGTCGGCAACAGCAGCGACGCGAGTAGAAGTCTGCCGAGTTTCATTTCTGAGCTCCTTTGGCCGCCTCGTCCTGCTGACGGAAGTAGGCCTCGATGGCGCTGATTTGCGCCGCGGTGAGGTGCAGATTGGGCATCTTGACCAGGTATTGCCCGAGCATGGCCTTGGCGTGGGCGTCGCTGTCGAGCATCGGCTCGGGGTCCGTCACGAACTTGGCGACCCACTCCGGATCGTCGCGGTGGGTGACGCCTTGCAGATCCGGGCCGACGATCTGGCCGCGGCCGATGCTGTGGCACGAGGCGCAGTCCTGCTTGAACAGCGTTTCGCCGGCGCCGGATTGCGCGAGGCTCACCTGCTGCCAGCCCGGCTGCTCGGCGCCCGCGAGGGCGGTGTCGCCCGTCTTCTGGGCGCTGCCGTCTTGTTTCCACCAGGCGTCGTAGCTCTTCGCGCTGGTGGCGGCCGCCGCGGGCTTGTCGTTTTGCGCGCAGCCCGGCGTGAGAAGTAGTAGCGGAAGGAGTAATCCGAGAGAGAGCGCTTCGCGCATAGAAACCGCCTTTCCAGTGGGATGGCCGTATTCTTGGCGATTTGGCGGCGGGGCGTAAGCGTAGGAACTACGTGGAAAATTCTCGGCAGGCACTTTTTTGCTCGCCGAAGATCCGCCTGGTCGCTCGGGATCGGGGTTTTGCCCGGACGACGATCCAGCGTTTTCTACGGATGGCCGCTTGAGCCACCTCAGGGACGCCCGGCAAACGAGCCTCTATGCTGCGAGGCATGCTGCACCCGATACCGGGCGTCGACGAGACGCGTCTGCGCCGCCTCACCAGCATCGCCGGTCGAGGCTACCGCGCGGATTCACACCTCTTTTTGACGATCCCCGCCGTGCTGATGGCGATCGCCTCGCTCGCGACGCTGTGGCGCTCGGCGAGCTTCGTGCTCGCCACGCTGGTGGGGCTCAACGGCGTGTGCGTGCTCGCGGCGATGCTGGGGTTGATGCGGCTATCGAGGACCTTGCGCCGGCTGAAAGTGGGGCGCGACGCGGAGTGAGCCGCCATGAAAGGAAGGTATTCCCTTGGACAACGAAAAGGCCGCAAAGCTCGGCAAGAGCCTGTTCTTCACCGGAAGCCTGGCCTGTCTCGCGGTGATGTTCGGCTACCTGACGCCCAAGACGCTCGCGTACATCGACCACTCGAACCACCTCGACGGCCACCCCGTGCCGGCCGACGTGGCCCGCGGCAAGCAGGCTTTCCAGAAGTTCGTGTGCATGGATTGCCACACGATTCTGGGCGACGGCACCCAGTACGCCCCCGACCTCGGGCGCGTCGCGATTCTGCGCGACGACGTCTTTCTCGAGAACTACATCCGGCACGCGCACGACATGAACCCGAACTCGGGCATGCCCCACTTCGCGATGACCCCGCAGGAAGCCAAAGACCTGGTCGCCTTCTTGAACTTCACGAGCCGCGTGAATCTGCCGGACAAACTGTGGGCCCAGATGAAGGCCGAGCATGATCCGTACGACAAGCGCGCCTACGACGCGGCGACCAATCCGTTTTACATGAGCTACTGGCCGCCGCGGCCCATCAGCGAGCGCTAAGGAGGCCCCATGTCGCTTGAGATCAAGTACGATTCGCAGCGCGTCGCGCTGCCCTATTTCCGCATGTCGGGCTTCGTGTTCGGCGTGCAGATCCTGCTCGGATTGCTCGCCGCGGCCCAGTTCATCTGGCCGCAGTTCATGCTGAGCGTCGTGCCCTTCAACATCTCGAAGGAGATCCACGTCAACGCGCTGCTGATCTGGCTGTTGATGGGCTTCATGGGCATCACCTACTACATGACGCCGCTCGAGACCGAGCGCGAGATCCACAGCCCGCTGCTCGCCAAAATCCAGTTCTGGGCGGTCTCGATTCTCACCGTCACCCTGGTCGTGCTCTACCTCTTCGATGGGGCCACGGGGCACCGGTTCAACGTGCCCTTTTTGGGCACGGGCGTCTTGTCGGAGGGTCGCGAGTACATCGAGGCGCCGCGCTGGGCGGACCTGCTGATCGTCGGCTCGATCCTGGCCTACCTCTACAACGTCGGCATGACCTACCTCAAGGGCAAGAAGACCGACATCATGCTGATGCTGCTGGTGGGCCAGATCTGCCTGGCGGTGGCCTATCTGCCCGGCATCCTCTCGGTGGACGACATCAGCCAGGATCTGTTCTGGCGCTGGTGGGTGATCCACTACTGGGTGGAAGGCTCGTGGGAGCTCATTGCGAGCGCGATCCTCTGCTTCTTGTTGATGGTCACGCTCAAGGCGCCGCGCCGCGCGATGGAACGCTGGATGTGGCTCGAGGTGGCGCTCGTGATGCTCACGGGCCTGCCCGGCATCGGCCACCACTTCTTCTGGATCGGCACGCCCTCGATCTGGCTGTGGGTCGGCTCGATCTTCAGCGCGATGGAGCCGATTCCGCTGCTCGTCATGGTGTGGGACGCCTTCCGCCACAGCCAGGAGTACGCGCGCCACATCAGCAACCGCCCGGCGCTCTACTGGACGGTGGGCCATGCGCTCTTCAACTTCGTGGGCGCGGGCCTGTGGGGCGTGATCCACACGCTGTCGCCGATCAACGCGTGGACGCACGGCACGCAGATGACGGTGGCGCACGGCCATCTGGCCTTCTTCGGCGCCTTCGCGATGCTGATCGTGGCCTCCTGGTACGTGGCGATGCCGTCGCTGCAAGGCTTCACCGATCCGCTGGCGTGGGATCAAGGGCGCGGCATGCGCGCTTTCTGGTGGATGACGATCGCCATGTGCAGCATGACGCTCGTGCTCACGGGGGCGGCGATCGTGCAGGTGTATCTGCAGCGCGTGCTCGGCATGGACTTCGTGACCGTGAAGATGCAGTACAACATGATCTTCTGGGTGCTGCGCCTCGGCACGGGCGCCGGCTTCCTTTGGGGCTGCACCTACCTCTGGCGCGATCTGTTCCACCTGGCGCCCACACGCGGCGTGGGCGGCTCTCAAGCCGTGATCGCCCCGGCCCAGCCGACGCCGTGACGACGTCAACGTCGTCGACGACAGAGGTAGAGCGCATTGCCCTCTCCCCCGGAGGGTGGGAGAGTTGGTGAGGGCCCGTTCAGGGACCGCGGCCGGGTGAGGGGGCGACCGCAGGCCAGCCTCGCTGCACGCCGGTGAGTTGGAATTTGCGGCTTGCCCGCGGTCGCCCCCGCCCCCGATTTGCTCCCCTGGACGGGTCGCAAATATCCCCCTCCCACCGTCCGGAGGAGGGGGCAGGGATTCGAGGAGGCTTCGATGTTATTCAATTCCGACACCCTGGTGGTTTTCTTCGCCGGCGGCTTCATGCTCGCCACGCTGGCCCTCCTGGTCCTCGCGTTGTCGCGGCTGCCGCGGCTTTTGCACTGAGGCGCGTATGGCACACGACTTCTTCATCTTCGGCTACATGCTGCTCTGGATGCTCAGCCCGATCGCCTGTATGGCGCTGGCACCCCGAAAGCACCGCGATCCCTACGGCTGGGTCGTTGGCGCCGTGCTGGCGGGTCCGCCCGTGTTGCTGGCGCTCGCTTGGATGCGGCCGCTCGCGGAAACCAGGCCATGACGCCCGCCTCGCGCTACGTACGGACGCGCAAAGCGGTTCAGCTCGCGCTCGCAGGCTTCTGGCTCTCGCTTCCGCTCGCCGGCCTGCTGCAAATCGACCTGGCGCATCTGCGTCTCGTCCTCTTCGGCCATGCCTGGCCCCCACCGAGCGGGCCGATTCCCGTCGCGGACTTGGCGCGCGGCGCGAGCGCCCACTGGGAGTTCGTGCTGCCGGTGCTACTGGGGGTCGTGCTGCCGGTCGTCGTGCTCGCCGTGAGCTTCGTGCTGTCGGCGCGGTACCTGGGGCGCGTGCACTGCGGCTTCAGCTGCACCTACGGCTTTCTCGCCGAGACGGGCGAGAACCTGTTCCGCTGGGCCCGCAAGCCGGGGGCCGGCCGTACCGGCCGCCTCGCGTTGGCCTGGGGACTCGTGCTCGCGGCCGCCCCGGGGGTCGCCTTTACGATCCTGTCGCTTTTCGCGCGGCCGAGCGGCGTCTGGCATGGGCTCGCCACGGACGATCCGACAATCGTCGTGCCGTTCCTCGTGCTTGGCGCGCTCGCGACGATCCTGGGCGGGGTCGTGCGCTTCAAGTTCTGCCGCTACGTCTGCGGCGTGGGCCTCGTGCAAAGCCTCGCCTGGATGACGAACAAGAAGGCCCTCGAGGTCGGCTTCCACGCCGAGCGCAGCGCGACGCACGGCTCGCTGCGCGATTGCAACGGCTGCCACGGCTGCCGCGACGCTTGCCCGGTCGGCTTCGATCCGCGCCAGCCCAAGCGCTACATGATGGCCTGCATCCAGTGCGGCCTGTGCCTCACGGCCTGCGAGGACGAGCTGCACCCACTCGGCAAGGGCGCGGCGCTCGGGTTGCACCTCTACGATCCGAGCTATCCGCTCAAGGCCCAAGAACCGCCGATGCCCCGGATCCTGACGATCAGGCCCGGCCCCGCTTCCGTAGGAACGACGGATGCGACCGGGGCCTCCCCGGAGCCATCATGGCGGCATGGTTCCCAAGGAGCTGTTGAAGAAGACCCCCATTCTCGCTGAGTTGGACGAGCAGACGGTGGCCGAGCTGGCGAAAGACGCCAGCCTGGTCGCCGTCGAAAACGGCGGGTGCGTCTTTCTGGAGGGCGAGCCCTTGCCGCCCTTCTTCTTCGTGCTGCTCACGGGCACGCTGCAGATGGTCAAGTGCTCGCAATCGGGCAAAGAGACCATTCTGCGGCCGATTCGACCCGGCGAGATCTTCGCCTGGGCGGCGCTGCTCGATGGGGGCGCGGCGCCCGCCACGGCGCGCGCCGCGTGCGCCTCGGTGGTCATGCGCTTGCCCAGCCAGGCGCTGCTCACGGCGATCGCGCGCAGCCCGGCGACGGCGCTGCGGTTGCTCGCGACGCTGAGCGAGCGCCTGCGCGACGTGCACGAGCAGTTGCACGACATCGTCTCGGAGCGCGCACGCACACGCCTCGCGCGGTTGATCCTGCGCCAGCGCGCGCGCGAGGGCGATTGCTTGCAGACCCTGTTGCCGCATCAGTTGCTCGCGCGCATGGCCGGCATCACCTACGAGGAGAGCGTGCGCATTCTGGGCGAGTGGACGCACGGCGAGCACCCGATTCTGAGTTATCGGCGCGGCGGGCGCATCGAGGTGTTGAACGCCGGCGGGCTCATGGCGATCGCCGAGGGCGGCGGCGACGCGGTCGGCGAGGAG
>DATNPP010000653.1:0-3946 GCA_036703175.1 Oscillatoriaceae cyanobacterium | reverse complement strand
CGTCCTGGGCCTTGGCGGGCGTGCTCGTCGCGAGGCTGTCTTTCGACATCGAAGGCGCGCTCGGCGGGGGCGCGGCGGGGGCGGACGGCGCAACGGGCTTGGAAACGGGGGCGCTCGACTTCACGGTCAGGGACATGGCGGTTCTCCTTCACTCTCATCCATCACGCGGATCTTGTCGGCTCCCGCCGTGACAAGGGCGTGACAATCGACGCCGCTGAGGCTAAATCCACTTAAAGTTGTCGTTAGGACGGCCAGCAAAAAGCCTCCCGCGGCGGGGAGGCCTGAAAAAAAGCCCGACACCGGGGGGTGTCGGGCCTTTGAAACTACTTGCTGGCGGTCCAGATGTCGTCCGCGTCGCGGTTGAACACCTTGTAGGGCATGTAGAAGTAGCCCTTGTCGCCCCACTTCGTGCTCCACGAGTTGCGCACGATCAGCACCTGCTTCTGGTCGTCGTAGCCGACCGCGGTGACGGCGTGGCCGCCGAGCACGTTCTCGCTCGACTTGGGCACCGGCATCATGCCGTTCGCGCCGATGTTGCGGAACGAATCGTACACCGTGAAGCCGAAGCTGACGTCCTGGCCGCCCGCGAGTGCCTGACGCACGTCGTCGAGGTTGCTGAGCTGTTCCGGGTTCTCGATGCGGTTCTTGGCAGCGGTGGCATCGGCGGCCTTGGGCGGCTTGACCGTGAACTTCGCGATGTCGTAGGGCCAGGTCGTGTCGACGGCGCAGCCCTTCCGGCTCAGGACCGAGAAGCCCTCGGACAGGGTCGAGCCCGCATCCTCACCCGTGTCGCCGTCCTCGGCGCGCTCGTTGTAGTAGAACCACAGCGCCGACAGGGGCACCAGCTGCTCGCCGTTCTTGCGCTGCAGGAACTCGCGGAAGCCCTTGGCGATCGCGAAGGCCGTGCAGGAGCCCAGCTGGCCCTGGTCGTACACCGGCGCCTGCTCGGAGCGGAGGTCGGCCGTGGTGGGCAGCATCGCCTGGCGGGGCAGGTGCACCTTGTGGGCGTGGGGGGCGAAGACCGTGCGATAGCGCGCCATGTTGAAGCCCAGCTTGTGGAGCTCGCCCGCCGCCATGATCACGGGGCCTTGCGCGGTCATCGAACGCGCGTTGACGCCGAGGGGCATGCCGGACTGGCCGCAACCGGCGAGGGCGGTGAGCACCGTCAGGGTGGTGAGGGTAGTGGCGACGCGGGGCATGCGGGTCATCAAAGGCTCCTCTGAAAGAGTGGGCGGGGCATCGAACGGTAAGGTGAAGTTAAGCTCGATAATCTGAATTTAACCATGGGCTCAAGCGGAAGTCAAGCACTTTTTTTTCGTGCCCTGGGCGAGCGTCGAAAAATGGGTGCTCGACTGACCGGATTGCCCGCAGAGGGTGCTACGGTGGCCATGGAGGACCAGCCCATGTGGACCAATCCCCTCACCTACTTCGGATTGACGGTCTTGCTGTGGATCGTCTTCGCGATCATCGGCTTCGCCATCTGGAACGGCGCCGGCGCGTCGAGCGAGTTCAGCGCGAGCGAGCCCGAGCGGATGACCGAGGCGCATCTCGAGCTCGAGGACGTGAACGATCTCGATCGCAATCCGCCGAGTACGCTCTAGCCGTGCGGCTTGGCGCGCTCGTACTGCGGCGGCCACGCCACGTCGTGATGCAGCGCGTGCGCCGCGTGCAGCGGCCAGTAGGGCTGGCGCAGCAGCTCGCGGGCCAATAGCACGACGTCGGCCTGGCCGGTGCGCACGATCGTCTCGGCCTGCGCCGGCTCGGTGATGAGGCCGACCGCGCCCGTGAGCATTCCGGCCTCTTGCCGAATGCGCGCCGCGAACTCGACCTGGTAGCCGGGGCCGGCCGGAATGCGGGCGTTCGGCACCAGGCCGCCCGACGAGCAATCGATCAGATCGACGCCCAGCGGCTTGAGTTGCTGCGCAAGGGCGATGCTCGACGCGAGATCCCAGCCGCCGGGCATCCAGTCCGTCGCCGAGAGGCGCACGAAGAGCGGCAGGTTCTCGGGCCAGTGGCGGCGCGTCTCGGCGACGACCTCGCGTACGAGCCGCGTGCGATTCTCGAAGCTGCCGCCGTAGCGATCGGCGCGCAGATTCGTGAGCGGCGAGAGGAACTCGTGCAACAGATAGCCATGGGCGGCGTGCAGTTCGATCACCTCGAAGCCGGCCTCGAGCGCGCGGCGGGCGGACTGGCCAAAAGAAGCGACGACCATGGCGATCGCCTCCTCGCTGAGCATCTCGGGCACCGGATACGTGTCGTTGAAGGGCACGGGGCTGGGGGCGATCGTCGGCCAGGCGTCCTCTTCGGGCAGCGGGCCGCCGCCGAGCCACGGCGCGGCGGTGCTGGCCTTGCGCCCGGCGTGCGCGAGCTGAATGCCGGCGTGGGCGCCCTGTTCCTGCACAAACTCGGTGATGCGGCTCAAAAAGGGCACGTGCTCGTCGGACCAGATGCCCAGATCCGCGGGCGAGATGCGGCCTTCGGGCGTCACGGCCGCCGCCTCGGTGAACACCAGCGCCGCGCCGCCCACCGCGCGGCTGCCCAGGTGCACCAGGTGCCAGTCGTTCGCGAAGCCGTCGACGCTCGAATACTGGCACATCGGCGAGACGACGAGGCGGTTCTTCAGCGTCACCTCGCGCAGATGCAGCGGGGAGAACAACACGTTCATGGCAGTCCTTTCCAGGGAATCTCGGCGATGCGGGCGCTCAAGCGCACCCGCCCCACGACCACGCCGCCGGCCACGGGCTCGCCCGTGACGACCTCGGGGGCGGCGACGACGTCCAGCATGCCGCCTCGCGTGCGAACGAGCAAGTGATGGAAGAACGCGTCGGTGGCCGGGTTCGTCACGCGGGCGACCATGCGCACGGTGCCGCTCACGATCGCGAGCGGCTCCGGAAACTCCCGCTCGGCGCCGGGCTGCCAGTGGCCGGCGCCGAGCACCTGTTCGGGCTCGAAGCGAATCGCCTCGCCGGATTGCGCGGCCTCGAAGGCCGCCGTGTCCCGGTAACAGTTCAGTTCCTCGGCGAGGGCGACCACCTGGGCGGACACGACCGCCGGCGGCGCGAGCGTGCGCCGCGCGAGCGCGAACGCCGGCAATTCGAGGGCGATCGCGTAGAGTCCTTCGCCCGGGTCGTCCTCCGGCGGCTCGATCCAGCCCGTGGCGACCCCCGCCAGCGGATCGCCCGGATGCGGCACGAGCGACACCAGCCCCAGGCGCATGGCCCCGGCGCCGTGGAAATGGGCCGTGAAAACCGCCTGGGGGCCTCGGCGGCGTCGCCAGACCTCGATGCCGCTGCCCGGCGTCCACACCGCGTACTCGTCGTAGCTCGCGCGCCAGCCGTCGTCGTGCGCGAAGCGCTGCGCGATCGCCGGCGCGTCGCCCGAAAAGCCGATCGCCTTCAGATCCATGCCCGTGCCTCCACCTGGCTCCATTGAAGCCGAGGACGGCGCGGAACACAGCAGCCGTGCGAAGGCTTGCTCCACACGACAGGCTGTGCCAGAATCCGCTCGAAGGAGGCCGCGATGACCATTCCTGAGACCATGCGCCAGATCGACGTGACGGCGCCGGGCGGCGCGGAAAACCTGCGCCCGAGCAGCGGGCCCGTGCCGAAGCCGGGCCCCGGCGAGGTGCTGATTCGCGTGGCGGCGGCCGGCGTGAACCGTCCGGACGTCTTGCAGCGCCAGGGTCACTATCCGCCGCCGCCGGGCGCCTCGCCGATTCTGGGCCTCGAGGTGGCCGGCACGATCGCGGCGTTGGGATCCGACGCGGGGCCCTGGAAAGTGGGCGATCGCGTCTGCGCGCTGCTGGCCGGCGGCGGCTACGCCGCGTACGCGACGGCGCCCGCCGCGCAGGTGCTGCCGATGCCGCGGGGATTGGGTTTCGTCGAGGCCGCCGCGCTGCCCGAGACGACGTTCACGGTCTGGAGCAACGTCTTTCAGCGCGGGCGCT
>DATNPP010000644.1:0-6944 GCA_036703175.1 Oscillatoriaceae cyanobacterium | reverse complement strand
CGATCCGAGGGGAAGTGCAGATCGCGCGCCTTGTCGAGCAGCTCCTTGGTGGCCTGCAGCGTGGTGATGTCCGGCGTGCAGGTCGTGATGACGCAGCTCGCCAGATCGAAGAGCGGCAGCATCAGCGGGCTGATGTGCGGCCAGCAGGTGTCGATCACGATCGTGGGATGGTTCTGCGAGAGCTGATTGAGCAGCTCCACGAGCTGATCGGGCGAGAGCACCGCCGTGCCCGCGGGCGCCGGCGGCACCAGGTTCACGCCGCTCGCATGGGCATGCAACACGTCAGCCAGGCCCTTGCCGCCTTCGGCCCACTCCCACCAGTGGCTCTGAATCGGCTCGAGGTCGAGGTAAGACGCCAGGCTGCCGCCCGTGAGCCAGTCGAGGTCGACGAGCGCGACCGGCTTCTTGGAGAGCTGCGCCATCGCCACGGCGAGATTGGCGGCCAGTACCGAGCGGCCCGTGCCGCCCTTGGCGCCGAAGATCGTGACGATGCGGGTTTTCGTGTTCATTTGACCGGTGGGGGGTTGTTCAGCGTGCCGTAGTTCTGCTCGGGCACCACGTTGCCGGGGGTCACCACGCTCGGGCTCACGACGAAGACGAGCTCGCTTTGTTGATCATCGTAGTCGTTCGCGCCGAAGAGGTAGCCCAGGAAAGGAATGTCGCCCAGCCAGGGCAACTTGCTCGCGGCGCTCTGGGAGTTGTTCTGCAGCAGGCCCGCGATGACGATCGATTGGCCGCCTTGCAGCTGCACGGTCGTCGAGGCCCAGCGCGTGGCGATCGCCGGCACCGAGAGGTTCTGCAGCTTGATCGCGTTCTCCTGGTCGATGCTCGAGACTTCGGGGCGCAGATCCATCGTGATGCTGTTGTCGCCCTCGAGGTGCGGCGTGGCGTCCAGCTTCACGCCGTACTGCTTCCAGTCGATCGTGTAGGTGACGCCGCCGCCCGAGTTGTTGGCGATCGGAATCGGCAGCTCGCCGCCGTCCAGAAAGGAGGCCTTCTGGTCGTTCTGCACCACCAGCGTGGGCTCGGCGAGCACCTTGACGTCGCGCTGCTGGGCGAGCGTGTTGAGCGTGGCGTCCAGCAGGCTCGTGCGCACCGGCAAGCCGAACTTGAACGGCGCGCTGGGCGTGCTCTCGCTCCAACCCACCGAATCGCTCCAGCGCACGCCGACCGTGCCCAGCTTGCGGCGGGACACCTCGAGCACCTTGACGCGCACGGCGATCTGCTCGTCGCGGCCGGCCTGCAGCACCTCGAGGCGGTAGTTGCGAAAACCGCCGTGCGCCAGAAAGACGATGAAGTTCGTGAAACCCGGCGACTTGCCGTTGATCAAAATCTGTTGGCCGCCGGGCAGCACCACGACCTGCGCCACGCTGTCGTCGCCGACGACGATGCGATCGACGCCCTCGGGAATGCTGGCGACGGTGGTCTGGCCCTTGGGAATCACGATGTCCGGTCGGGCGGCGAAGGCGGGAGCGGCGGCCACGAGGGCGATCGCAACGGAACTGAAGGCGACGAGTGAACGATTGAACAAGAAGCGCCTCATTTCAGAGCAGACGAGTAACTGCCGCTTTTATACCCAGCGGGCAGGCGGGATCGCGGATGGGCTTCCATCGGGTGCGCATGGGCGACGAAATGGTCGATCACCCGATCATGCGTCACGGTTGCGAGCGGGCGTTCCAGGGTAAAGTATGAATGTCCGCTGTTCGTCGGAGGCCCGCCATGCGCTCTCGCCGGCTCGCGCAGCACGCGATCGTGCTTCCGCTCGTTCTCTCGCTTGCCGCCTGCCATCTGGCGAGTCCGCTGCAGCCGCCCGCCGCGGCGACCACGCGACTGGATCCGAGCAAGCTGCTCGACGATCTCGCGCACAAGTCGAACGTCAGCTGGGAAGACGGCGTGCTCTCGAGCGCGCCACTGCTCGAGGCGCGTCGATCGCATGCCTACCACACGACGGCGATCGGCACCGGCACCCTGTCATGGTCCAAGGCGATGGGGGCGGCGACCTCGAGCGCGCCGGCCTTTCTGCTAAGCAACGTCTACGCCTCGGGGCCCAATCCGGGCGCCAACGATCGCCTCTTCGCCGTCACCGACACGGGCACGCTGAACGAGTACGACCCGTCCACCGGCAACCTGCTCGCGAGCAAGTCGGGACTGGGCAGCTTTTCAAAGACCGCGCTCATGATCTCGGCAGACAGCGCGCGGATCTATCTGCCGACCACCACCGGCAATCTCGTGATCGTGGACGCCAAGACGCTCAACGTCCTGTACAACCAGAAGATCAGCCGAAGCGGCTTCACGGCCTCGGCGCCGTTCGTCGACTACGACGCGGCGACCGTGGGCACGGGCGGCGTGTACGGCGCGAACGAGAACCTGTACCTGCTCTCGAACGACGGCAGCCTCTACCGGGTGAACGTGCATGGCTCGACCGTCCTGTCGGTCGACGCCTGGCCGGCGAGCAACGGCACCGACGTGGCCAATCCCGAGCCGAGCTGGGGGACGAATCATGCGATTCCGTACGGCGTGGCCGTCAGCGCGGGCGATTACCCGATCGTCTGGAACAGCAAGGCCTACTTCGGTTCCAAGAGCGGCACTTTCTACAAGGTTAATCTCACGAATCCCAATTCTCCGGCCGTGACGAGCTGGAACCTCGCCGCCTACACCAGTTCGACCGGCTCCGGCGCCGCGATCACGGCACCGAGCGCGATCGACCTGAACACGAGCACCTTCGACGTCAACGCGATCTTCGTGCCTTGCGGCGATCGCGTCGATTGGATCGATCCGGTCGGCGGCAGCGTGACGAGCTCGCCCTCGCTGACGCTCGATCACATTCCCACGGCGATCGCCGGTCCGCTTTCCGGCTACGCGCCGAAATCGACCTCCGTCAAGAGCTACACGGCGTCGGACTGGGTCTCGATCAAGGCCAAGACGCTGCCCTCGCCGACCCGCTGGGGCGGCAACGTGGCGGGCATCAACCCCACCACCGTCGAAGCCGTGAGCATCAAGTACGATCCCACCCACGACGTGATCTGGACGGCCAACTACAACAACAACACGGTCGTGCGCCTCAAGCCGGACGGCACGATTCTCGGCACCTACGCCTGCGATTCGCAGCCCAACGAGTTGGCGGTCGACAGTTCCGGCAATTGTTGGGTCTGCTGCGGCCCGTGGCCCGGCAACGCGAGTAACCGTCTCGACGAGTTCTCGCCGACCGGCACGCTGATGAAGAGCCTGGCGCTTAGCCGCGCGCTGTGGCCGGCGCCCGATTCCGCCGGCAACTGTTTCGTGACGACCTACGGCAACGTCGACAAGATCGCCGCCTCGCCCAGCTGGGCCGAGCTTTTCGGCGCGCCGCCGGCGATCAACTCCTCGTTTTCGATCGCCGTGGATTCGAGCGGCGACCCCTGGGTGACGAGCTACGCCGGCAATCGCGTCTACGTGCTGAACGGCAGCACGGGGGCGACCATCAAGACGATCAATTTGGGTGCCCGCACGCCGAGTTATATCGCGTTCGATTCGTCCGGCAACGCATGGGTCACGGATTACGGCAGCAACAAGATCTCGAAGATTTCGCCCACTTACGCCGTCACGAACTACAACCTTCCCGGCGCGCCCTGGGCGGTCGCGATCGACGCCAACGGCGACCCGTGGGTGAGCTTGTTGAGTCCCAAGGAGGTCTGCAAGCTGGACGGCGCCACCGGCACCGTGCTCGCGACCTATTCCATGTCGGCTTACGGGCAGGACTACGAGATGACCTTCGACAGCTCCGGCGTCGGCTGGGTCTGCACGGACAGCGGCGTGGTGACGATTCTCGACATCGGCAATCTCGAAGACATCTTCGGAGCCCCGTATCTGGGCGTCTCAACCGACGGCGACAACTCGTACGGCTACTTGAAGTTCAAGATTCCAAAGAACGCCTTCGGCGGCGACGCGCCCACGGCCGCGAACCTGACGCTGACGGCGCATTCGACGCCGTCTTCCACGGACAACGTGGCGATCTACAACGCGAGCGCCTACGCCCCCGGCGGCACGACGCTCTGGACCGGCTTCAACAGCACGCCCAACGTGGACTACAGCAACCGCCCGACCGTCTCCGGTCCGATTGTCACGCAAACCGGCCTGTCGGCCGTGTTGAACAGTTCCTATGCCTTCAACGTGCCGCTGCCGTCCGATCAGCTCAACACGACCGACGCCGCCAACGCCGAATATGCCTACGCCGAGCGCACCACCAACAAGAAACTGGCGGATGCGGTCCACTGGTACTCGAACAAGAGCGCCGGCACGACCACGGCCTACAAGCCGACGCTGAACGTCACGCTGGCGACGGGCGCCTCGCTGCCGACCACCAACGGCATTCTGTGCCAGCCGACGCTGGACTCGGTGAAGCACCTGGTCTACGTCGCGTCCTCGAACGGCCTGTTCCAGCTGGATTACAGCAGCGCGGCAAACTTCGCGAGCACGGCGGACACGTATTACGACTTGACGTCGGCGGGCCGCAGCTTCGGCACGACCACGACGGGCGGCGCCAAGAAGTACCTCTTCCAGCCGACGAACGTGTTGTTCGATCTCTCCGGCCACGTGGTGCTCGCCGACGAGAATCTCACCAGCAACGTTCTGACGCTCAACGATTTCAACGGCAACGCCTCGGCCTCGAACGATCGCCTCAGCTACACGCTCAACGTCTCGCCCGGCACCGGCACGATCGGCAGCGCGATGATTTACGACTACAACGGCGGCAGCGTCTATCTGACGACCTCGAACAACGAGATTGAGCGTGCGCAAATTCTCAAATAGCCTCGCGTTGGCGCTCGTGTTGGCCCTGAGCGGGTGCCATGGCTTTCGTTCGACAGCCAAACTCGCCGTGGTGCCCCTGTCGGGCGCTCCGATCACGCACGTCGACGCCCAGGCTGCGCCCAAGCAGCCTGTGGCGGGAACATCGGCGCCCACGAACCCGATCGCGACGCCGCCGGCGCTCACGCCGCCGACCGGCGGGGGCGACGGCAGCGGCGGGGGCACGTCTGCGCCGAGTGGCGTCGGCCTGTTGCTGCTGCCGGACGGCCGCCAGCTCAACGTGGGCGATGGCGACGCCGTGAGCCTGCCGTTGGGTGTGAGCGGGAACGTCAGTTTGATCGAGCCGGACCGCGTGCCGTCGACGATCGTGGTGCCGTCGGGCCAGTCGCCGGTCACGCTGCACCCACGCAGCGATACCGTGTCCGCCTCGACGAACGGGGTCGCGCGCCTGACAGGCGCCCTCACGACGGCCGAGGCCGGCCTGGTGGTGCAGTACGTCTCAGCGGGCCGGACGCTCTTCGCGGGCGCGCGCACGGCGGCGGACGGCACCTACGGCTTCAACGTGCCCGTCGCCGGCACCGAGCAGGGGCTCGTGATCGCTCACGACGCGAACGAATTTCCGCGCCTGGCGATCGCCCGCGTCAACCTGAGCGCGGATGCCACCACCACGGCCGATCCGCTCGCGCTCGCCACGCCGACGGCGTCCCCGACCGCCTCGTACCGCGTGCTGGGGTTTGTGACCCCGCCGCCTTCGACGTTGCCGACCCCGCCCGCGGGCATGGCCATCACGGCGAGCGCCCTGTCGGTCGTCGAGGGACAAAGCGGCGCCCAGTGGCGCCTTCAGCTGCTCTCCTTCGACGGCCCCGGCGTGCCCAGCTACGACATTTCCGGCTTCACGTTCGTGGACAGCTACGAGGCGACGACGCCTGCGGGGGATGCGACCTCGCTCACGAGCGGCCCGCCGGGTGCCGTGCCCGACTTCCTCGCGCCGCCGGACTTGTCGATCGTGTCGCGCCCGACGCCCGGTGGCGCCCTGGCCTGGCCGGCGGTGTCCGGTGCGACGCTCTATACCGTGACGCTCGCGCCCTCGGACCAACCCGACGCCCCCGTGTGGGAGGGCGCCTGCACGAGCCCGGACCTCACGGTGCCGGCGAGTCTCGATTTTACGGGTCTGGACCTGACGCTGCAGGTGAGCGCCTGGAATGCGCCCGACGTCACGCTGTACTCGGTGGCGAGCTTGCGTGAGTTGCGCGTGCCGAGCGGGCCGCAGGGGCCCAGCGGTTGCGTGAGCGTCGCGAGCAAGACTTTTCCGGCTTCATAAGACGCCGACGCTTGCGTGCTGGGCGCGAAGCGCCTAAACTGGAAGCGTCGCATTATGTCCCGCGGAATGGCATGACCGAGCTCGAAGTCTACCTGCGCGCCCGTTACCCGTTGCTTTACCTGCTCACGCACGAGGAGGAGCGGGCGATCGCCGTGCTGGGCACGCTCGCGGAGAGCCTGCGCAAGGAGCTGATCCTCTGGTCGTTCACCGAGGGCCTCGGCGGCGATTCGGCGTTGCGCGATCCACAGGCCGCCCTGGACGCCATTTTGCGCGCGGACGGCCGCGGCCTCTACGTGCTGCGCGATCTGCACGCCTTCTTCGGCAACGCCGGCGTCGTGCGCAAGCTGCGCGAGCTCGGCCACGCGGTCAAACAGACCGCCAAGAGCGTCGTGCTGCTCTCGCCGGTGCTGTCGTTGCCGCCGGAGCTCGCGAAAGAGCTCGCGGTCGTGGATTTTCCGCTGCCGGATCAGCCCACGATCGCCCAGATGATCGACCGCGCCGGTGAAATGGCCGGCCGGCCCGCCAAGCTCGACCTGCTTCAAAAGGAGCGCCTCGCAGGCGCCGCCAAGGGCCTCAGCGCCGGCGAGATCGCCAACGCGCTCGCCAAGGCGCTCGTCGTGCACCGCGCGCTGGACGATCGGGCGATCGCCGTCATGGCCGAAGAGAAGCGCCAGATTCTGCGCAAGACCGGCGTGCTGGAGTACTTCGACCATCCCGAGGCGATCGAGATGGTCGGCGGCCTCGAGGACCTCAAGGAGTGGCTGCGCAAGCGCGTGAGCGCCTTCGGGTCGCTGGCGCGCGACTACGGTTTGCCCGAGCCGCGCGGCGTGCTGCTCGC
>DATNPP010000638.1:0-2010 GCA_036703175.1 Oscillatoriaceae cyanobacterium | reverse complement strand
TCGCGGCGCCGCTTCCATTCCGACGCCCTTGAGATGGTGCGCCGCGACGCGTTCCGTCCCTGTGTGATCGCCTGGTCGCTCTACTACGAGGGCCGTGGGCTCGCGGGCGCGGGCGACGAGATGCATCCGACCTTGCGCACGCTGCACGACGAGGTGGCGGCGGCCGATCCGACGCGTCCCATCTGCACGCACGCGGGCGGCGCGAGCATGCGCACGGACCTGATCGACGAGCACCGCCGCTACGTGCTGCCGGAACAGGCGCGCGAGTGGGCCAGCGCCCTCGCGGGCGAGCTGCCGCCGGCCGGCGCGCCGCGATTGGTCAGCGATTTCGGTCTGTGGGGCTTGCCCGCGGGCGAAACGAGCGGGCCCGAGCACAGCTTCTGGCGCGACGCGCGCTGGCCCGCGCATCCCGAGGAATCCAAGTGGCCGCGCACGGCCGAGCTGAGCTTCGAGCGCTACAAGCTCGCCGCGGTCTTCGAGGATCTGGACAACCTCTGCAAGCTGACGCAGCGCCGCTTGTTGCGCGGCACGAAGGCGTTCATCGAGCTGATGCGCCGCCAGGGCGCCTTCGCGGGCTACGTGGCGCGCTCGCTGACGGACACCGAGTGGGAGGCCGACGGCTGTCTGGACTACGCCCGCAATCCCAAGCTGGGCTTCGAGGAATGGGCGGCCTTCAACGGGCCGATCGCCGTCTTTTGCGACATTCCGCGCCACAACTACTGGGCCGGCGAGACGGTCGAGGCGACGCTGTACGTCTCCAATCACACGGTCAATCCGCTCGCGGCGAACCTGCACTGGGGCATCGAGGGCGCGGATTGCGACGGGGAGCTCTCCGTCGAGCTCGCGGCCTTCGAGAGCAAGGCCGTCGGCACGATCCGCTTCGAGGCGCCGGGCTTCGGCCGCCCGCATCCGGCGCGGCTCGTGATGCGCCTGATGAGCGATCGCTGGGAACTCGCCGTCAACCACGAGGAGCTGACGTTCACGCGGCCCGAGTTCGGCCGCGTCGAGGGATTGAAAGTCGCGGCGCTGCACGTGGGCGACGGTCTGCGCGAGCGCCTCGCGGCGCAGGGCTTCGTCGTCGAGTCCGCGTGGGAGCCCGGCATGCCGATCGTGGCCGGGTCGCTCGAGCCCGAGGTGATGCAGGCGCTGAATGCCGGCGCGCACGTGCTCTTTCTTGCCGAAGCCGGCGCGCGCACGCCGAACACGGGCTTTCTGTCCTTCCGCGCGCTGCCGACCGGGGACGGCATCGCGCGCTCGTCGTCGGTGCACTACGTGCAGTGGGATCTCTTTCCGCAGCTGCCGCTGAACACGATCATGGGCTGGGAGATGGAGGACCTCTTCCCGCAGCACGTGATTCCGATGGGCGCCTTCGGCGAGGGCACGGAGCGCGTGATCAGCAATCAGGCCGAGGAGGATGCCGCCAACGTGCTGTCCGGCTACTTCGAGGGCTGGCTGGGCAACTTCGCGGCCAGCATGCTGCTGAAGGCCTTCGGCCGTGGCCGCTTGCTCACGACCACGCTGCGCCTCGGCACGCAGTACGGCACGCATCCGATCGCGACGTTGCTGCTCAACCGGCTGCTGACGCAGCCGCACCTGTTCGAGCCGCGCACGGTGTATCAACTGGAGACCTAGTGGCCGACCGCCGCCTCGAACCGCAGCCCGAACCGACCGCTCCGGCCGCCGCGCCGCCGGAGGAGGAGTTCCACTGTCCGAACTGCCTGTTTCTGGGCGACCCGACCGCGCCCGAGACGGGCTTCTGGGCCTGCCAGAACCTGTGCATTCGCGAGTAGGCGACGGACGCCATTGCCCTCTCCCCCGGAGGGTGGGAGAGGGACGTTTGCGACCCGTCCAGGGGAGCAAACTGGGAGAGGGGGCGACCGCTTCCAGGCCGTGCCCTGTGGCACTGGCGTGAATTTCCGCTGGCCTGGGGTCGCCCCCGCTCCCGATTGTCCCGCCTGGACGGCGGTCCAATATCCCTCTCCCACCCTCCGGGGGAGAGGGCAATGATTC
>DATNPP010000637.1:0-3624 GCA_036703175.1 Oscillatoriaceae cyanobacterium | reverse complement strand
CCAGATGCGAGGCCTCGCACGGCAACGTCTCGAATGCCGTGTAGAAGCGCTGCACGTAGCCGTCCGCGTCGCCGCTCGCCGTGGGCACGAAGGCCACTTTCGGCCGCGGCTTGCCCGTCAGCGCGAGCGCATGGCGATCGAGCGCGAGGTTGTCCGGCTCCTCGGAGAAGCCGCCGCCTCCCAAAGCGAGAATCTGACGCATGTCGGCTCCTAGAAGACGATCGTGCGGTTGCCGTAGACGATCACGCGGTTCTCGGCGTGCAGCCGCACCGCCCGGGCGAGCACCACGCGCTCGATGTCCCGGCCCTTGCGCACGAGGTCGTCGATGTGGTCCTCGTGGTTCACACGCACCACGTCCTGCTCGATGATCGGCCCCTCGTCGAGGTCGTCCGTGGCGTAGTGGCCGGTGGCGCCGATGAGCTTCACGCCGCGCTCGTAGGCCTGGTGATACGGCTTGCCGCCCACGAACGCCGGCAGAAAGCTGTGGTGGATGTTGATCACGCGATGGCGGAAGCGCGCGAGGAACGTCGGCGAGAGGATCTGCATGTAGCGGGCCATCACGACGAAGTCGACCTGCGCGGCTTCGAGCATCCGCGTGAGCTCGGCCTCTTGTTGCGCCTTGGTTGCGGGCGTCACGGGCAGATGGTGATAGGGCACGCCGAAAAACCGCGCCACCGGCTCGAGATCGGGGTGATTGCTCGCGATGAACGGAATCTCCACCGGCAGCTCGCCCGCCTTGTGGCGAATCAGCAGATCGTAGAGGCAATGATCGTACTTCGAAACCAGAATGGCCATGCGCTTGACCTGATCGGAGAAAGTGAGATCCCAGTCCATTCCGAAGCGGCGCGCCACGGGGGCGAAGGCGGGGCCGACCTCCTCGCGGGCGATCGCGAGCCCTTCCATGTCGAAGACCGCGCGCGCGAAGAAGCGGTCGTGAGCGCGCGCCACGTGCTGGCTCAGGTCCAGAATGTTGGCGTCGTGCTGGGACAAAAAGCCCGAAATCGCCGCCACGAGGCCCCGGCGATCCGGCGCCGAGATCAGCAGCGTCGCGTGCAGAGGGCTCATCCCGCCTTGCCTCGGCGCCAGCTCAGGCCGCCACGCGCCTTTTCCGCCAGCTCGCTCACCTGGCGAATCTGGCGCACCAGGCCCGGGCGCTCGCTCTCGGCCATGTCTTCGGGCAGCAGCTTGAGGGTGTCCTCGGCCTGGGCGATCGCGCCTTCCTGCGCGGCGACCAGCAATCGCACGCCCGCCTCGATGTCCGCCAGGCGGGACGGATGGCTGAAATCCAGGGCCTGCTGCAAAAAGGTGTAGGCCTGAATCACCGCGTCGAGCAATCGGCGGGCCGAGCGGTAGGCCCCCATCACGGCGCCGGCGCGCTGCGCCTCGTCCGCCGAGGCCAGGGTCTCGAGGGCCTTTTGATCCGATTCGACGAGGCGCAACAATCGCGTCCGCAGCGGCACCATCAGCTCGATGGCGCCGCCCGCCTTGCTCTCGGAGCCGGTCGAGGGAAAGCGCAGCGACTTCTCGAAAAGCGCGACCGCCAGGGCCGCCCCGAGGGCGATCGCCGTCAGCCCGCCCGGCGCGGGCGCAGCGCTCGCGGTGGCGTTCAGAAACTCGGTCAGCGTCGGAGGGCTCGTCATGAGGTTACTATCCTACCACCGTGTCCGCGCGACGTCATGCGCGCCTTCATGCGCGCGAAACGGACGCTTCATCTGCGCGTAATACCGGCGCTATAAGCTAACGCACGAGCCTTGGAAGGAGAGCGTATGAACGGCAAGACCCTCGTGGTCACCTCGGGCAAGGGCGGCGTGGGCAAGACCACCGTCACCGCCAATCTGGGCCTGGCGCTGGCGCGCCTGGGCTCGCGCGTCTGTCTGATCGACATGGACCTCGGGCTGCGCAACCTCGATCTGGTGCTCGGCGTCGAGCAGCGCATCGTCTACGACCTCGTGGACGTGGCGCGCGGCGAGTGCCGTCTGCAGCAGGCGCTGATTCACGATCGCCGCGAGTCGCGGCTGTACTTTCTGCCGGCCGCGCAGTCGGTGGGCCAGAACGCCGTGTCGAGCGCGGATCTGGTGCGTCTGGTCGCGGGTTTGCGCGAGAGCTTCGACTTCGTGCTGATCGATTGCCCGGCGGGCATCGAAGCGGGCTTCGCCACGGCGATCGCCGCCGCCGACGCCGCGCTGGTGATCGTGATGCCCGAGGTCGCCTCGGTGCGCGACGCCGATCGCGTGCTCGGACTGCTCGAGCGCCGCGGGCTGCGCGACGTGCAGCTGCTCGTGAACCGCATGCGCCCGGAAATGGCCGAGCGCAACGACATGATCGGCGTGACGGATCTCGAGGAGTTGCTCGGCGTGCCGGCGATCGCCGTGCTGCCCGATGATCCCGAGATCGTCGTGTCCACCAATCGCGGCGAGCCGGTGGCGCTCAATCCGCATGCCCGCCTGCGCCGGCACTTCGATCAACTGGCGATCGCCGTGGCCGGGCAACAACTCCACGTGCTCGACGGCATCCCCCCAAGTGGCTTCCTCCAACGCCTCAAGGCGCTCTTCGCCTGATCTCCACGCACGGGCCCGCTTGACAGGATCCCCGTTACAAATCTTATAATAGAGCTGTCTGGCGGGGCACGCTGCGGCCGCTCGCGCCATTCCATCGAAGAACCCGGAGCACGGCATGGCCCACATTCTGATCGTCGAGGATGATCCCGTGAACGCCGAGGTCGCCGCCGTCATCTGCGAAGGCGCCGGCCACACGGTTTCGCTGGCACGCCATGGAGAAGAAGCGCTCGTCTGCATGGCGCGCGAGCGCTTCGATTTGCTGCTCGTGGACGTGCAGATGCCCGTCATGGACGGCCTCGAGCTCACGCGTCGCGTGCGGTCCTCGTCGATGTGGGCGGCGCTGCCGCTGATCGGCGTGACGGCCAAGGCCAGCCAGGCGGATCGCCACGCGATGTGGGAAGCCGGCATGACCGAGATCGTCACCAAGCCCTACCGCAATCAGGTGCTGCGCGACGCGATCGCGAGCGTGCTCGCCCGTCCGATTCAAGACGCCCAGGCGTCAGGAGGGGGCCCCGCGCGGGTATGAATCAAGCGTCCCTGTCTTGAGGAACGCTGATGAAGAAGCCCACGCACAATTTGCGCCCGCTGCAGAAGAGAGCGCCGGCGATCGACAAGCCCGCCTTGTTCGATCAGCTCTGCGCGCAGGTGCAATCGCTCGCGACGCGCATCGACGCGCTGCGCGCGCAAGGCGCGGCCAACACCAGCGAGTTCCGCCAACTCGAGCGCATGCTGATGGAAGTCCAAGACCGCCTCATGCTCGCCCAGGCGCGCTTACAGGGCTAGTCTTGTAAAACCGGGACACCCCATTGCCCTCTCCCCCGGAGGGTGGGAGAGGGATGTTTGAGCCCCGTCCAGGGGCGAAAACCGGGAGAGGGGGGGCCCCCAGGCCAGTTGCGCATCACGCCAGATGGGATTTGCAGCCGACTCGCGGTCGCCCCCTCTCCCAGCCTCAGCCCCTGAACAGGGCTTCGGCGTCCCTCTCCCACCCTCCGGGGGAGAGACACTGTCTTAGATAGGCAATGTTAGGCAGTGAGCTTTACGGGCTGAAACGGCTGCTGGTGCTTGA
>DATNPP010000472.1:0-4051 GCA_036703175.1 Oscillatoriaceae cyanobacterium | reverse complement strand
AACGTCTACCGTCCGGACGAGACGACGATCGTGGTGATCGGCAAGGTGACGCCGGAGCAGGCCAAGACGCTCGTGACGAAGTACTTCGGCGGCTGGCAGGCTATGGGACCCAAGCCCGAGACGCTGTTGCCCCCGGTGCCGCTGAACACGGCGAAGACCGTGGCGGTGCCGGATGCCAGCCGGACGCAGGTGAGCACGACGCTCGGCGAGACGCTGGAGCTGAATCGTTACTCGCCGGATTACTACGCGCTGCAGTTGGGCAATCGCGTGCTGGGTGGCGGCTTCTATGCCACGCGCCTGTACCGCGATTTGCGCGAGAAGACGGGCCTGGTCTACTTCGTCGGCACGAGCTTCTCGGTGGGCAAGACGCGGTCCAGCTACCAGGTCGAGTACGGCTGCGATCCGCAGAACGTCTCGAAGGCGCGCAAGCTGGTGATGTCGGAGCTCAAGTCGATGCAGACCACGCCGGTGTCTCCGGCCGAGTTGCGCCAGGCCAAGGCGATGGCGATGCGTGATCTGCCGCTGTCCGAGTCGAGCGAGGGCGGCATCGCGGGCGGCCTGCTGGGCCGCGCGATGGCGGATCTTCCGCTGGACGAGCCGACGCGGGCGGCGAAGAAGTACCTGGCGCTCGACGCGCAGCAGGTGCGTGCGGCGTTCGACAAGTGGGTCGATTTGAACCGCTTCGTCCAGGTGACCGAAGGCCCCAATCCGCGCTAACGCGCGCCCCCTCCCCCCGGTGGGGGGGCGGGACGCCGAAGCCCTGTTCAGGGGCTTCGGCTGGGTGGGGGAGTCTCCTTGTGGTCCGCCGGGAGACTCCCCCACCCCGTTTTCGCCCCTGGACGGGGCTCCAACATCCCTCCCCCTCGCCAGGGGGAGGGGACGCACGTTTAGACTGGGTTGCGGCCGATAAACGCGCTCGCCGGCGCATCGCACCGTGTGCGCGCGACGAAGTCCGCGCCGTGTAGCGGCAGCGTGCCGACGACTTCCTCGCGGTAGCGCGCATAGTCCCGCACGGCGCCGGCCCAGCGATCGCCCCCCGTGCGCTCGAGCACCCCGGCCGCCAGCTCCAGCAGGGCACGGTGCGTGCGCGTCTCGCGGAAAAGCGCATCCCCCGGCTCGCGCTGCAGCAAATCGTCCGGCATGCCCGCGAAGAACCCGCGCAGGGCCTCGCGGCCCTCCTCCGTCTGAATCAGCGCCTGCCAGAACGCGACGGCGGCCATGATGTACTCGAATGGCTGCGCATCCGTCGCGCGCAGCTCGATGAAGCGGCGCGGGCGCACGTCCGGCCAGAGCGTGCCGAGGTGCAACTGCCAGTGCGCGAGGCCGGGGCGCTTGCCACGGTAACCGTGCAGAATCCACTCGCGGAAGCTCAGCTCGCCGCGGCGCGGCAGCTCCTCGAGCGGCAGGTCGCCCGCGAAGATCACCGAGGCGTCGAGGGCCCACTGGACGTAGGCTTCGACCGGATCGGCGCTTCGAATCGCGCCGGCGGGAACCACCTGGCGGCCGCGATCGACGCCGGCGAGCAGGTGC
Source organism: Oscillatoriaceae cyanobacterium (assembly GCA_036703175.1). GTDB lineage: Bacteria > Cyanobacteriota > Sericytochromatia > S15B-MN24 > JAQBPE01 > DATNPP01. The sequence goes on along the minus strand of DATNPP010000472.1, from coordinate 2,521 downwards.
GTGCGCGCCGAGCCGCCCGGGAAGGGGCGGCCATGCAGATAGCGGGAGTTTGCGAAGAGCGGGTAGGCGAAGCGCGAGAGCAGAAAGCCCAGTCGCAACGCCTCGGGCCAGGCCTCGGGGTCGGGAACGTCGAGATTGACCTGGATCGAGGCGGTGTAGTTGCCCCAGCGGTGGATGGAGTCCGGCGCGAAGAAGCGCTCCATGATGCGGTAGCGCGAGTTGGGCACCAGCGGATCGCGGCGCTCTTCGAGCGTCGGGTGGGTGCCGTGGCTCAAAAAGCCCAGCGTGCCCTCGGCGGCGCGTTCACAGAGGGCCAAGGCGTCGTGCAGCTCGGCGGCGATCGCCGCGAGCCCGATTTGCGTCGACGAGGCGTACTCGACCTGGCCGCCGTTCTCCAGGCAGAACTTGCCGCCGCTGGGCAGGCTCAAGCCCGTGGCGTAGCCGTTGAGCGGATCGCGCACGAGCTTGGCATCCGGGCCGGCGATCGCGCCGAGCCGGGTCAGGAAGTTCCCGGGCGTCAGGCCGGAGCCGTCCATACCCAGCGAGACGGTCTTGCCACGCTCGAAGACGAAGGTCTCGATCTCGACGCCGATGGCCCCTGGTTGCCCGAAACCCGGCTCGAACACGGCGCGGCGCAGGCTCAGGCAATCCGGCGTGTCGAGGACCTCGTCCCGTGTCGCTTGCCTGACGTCGATATCGCCCATATAGCCCGTCGTCCCTCGAAGCTTGGTCAAATGCTCAGCGCTTGCGCCGCCTTAAGGGTGCGGCGTGATGGCGATGATGGTGATGATCCCCTTGCCGGGCCCGTAATGCCAAAAGATACGGTAGGCACCCGGAGTCGCGTTTTCAGCGTAGGCTTCCCATACCCGCTCGCCGTTCGCCCCTTGCAGCGAATCGTATTCGTGCGTGTTGAGGCCTGGATGGCGTGGGTTCTCGGCCAAGTAGCGGATGGCCTTCTGCACGGCCTTGCAGGCAGCGATCTCACGTTTCGTCGTGGCTGCTTGCAAGGCCAGCCGCTGTGCATTCGCTTCCTCGGTCTCGTAGATCTCGAAGGCCATCAGTTCTCGTCGTCGGGAGGCAGCGTCGAGAGATCCAGGCGCGTCGTCTTCCCACTCGCGGACTGCTCGAGTCCGCGCTGCACAGAAGCCATCGCTGCCGTGTTGCGCCACAGCCACAATTCGCGTTCAGGGATTTCCTTGATCGGTATGAGCAGGATCTCGCCGAATTCGTTTACGTATTGCTTGTAGGCATCAGGCTTATGGGGGCGGCCACTGCCCGTGAGCGTCACGCGCCCGCGACTGTCCTCGCGAATGGTCGAGACTGCTTTGAAGTTTCCCAAGCTGCGCTCGGTAGCGTCGATCACGCCGCCCATCCGCTCGGCGGAATCGGGCCCCGCATTCATAACGGGCTCGGCACCTTGGAATCCCTTATTGGAGGGCCTCTTTGCTTTGGTCGCCATGCTCAAGTCTCCTACGGCCTATTGTGGCACAAATGGGAAGATGGGGCAATGGGTAATTGCATTCTCGCATGTCCGGGTGTGCAGTGCAATTATGGGAGAGCATAGGACATAATGCTCACCCATAGAGACGAGCCCGCTGTTCCGATGTGGGTTCAGGTAAGCACACGGATCCCGTCTCGCTGTCGCTTTGAGAGAATCGCGCACGGTTGGACTGCCAAGCAGATATAATGGGGCAACCGTTCTCGCAGTATTTGAAGGAGCCTTCCATGACCCAAGTTCTCGATAAGCTCTCCGCCCTCGGCATCCAGTTGCCCGCGGCCCCCAAGGCCGTCGCCAACTACGTGGCCGCCACCCGCGCCGGGGATCTGGTCTACGTCTCCGGCCAGTTGCCGATGCGCGACGGCCAGCTCGCCTGCAAGGGCAAACTGGGCGGCGGCGTGAGCCTCGAAGACGGCCAGGCGGCGGCGCGCCAGTGCGCGATCAACGGGCTCGCGGCGCTCAACGGCATCATCGACGGCCAGTGGGAGCGCGTGGCCCAAGTGGTGCGCGTGGGCGGCTTCGTCGCGTGCGCCGAGGGCTTCACGGATCAGCCCAAGGTGATCAACGGCGCGTCGGACCTGATGGTCGAGGTGTTCGGCGAGGCCGGGCGCCACGCCCGTGCGGCCGTCGGCGTGAACGAGCTGCCCCTCGGCGCGGCCGTCGAGGTGGAGTTCATCTTCCGCCTGGCGTAATCAGTGCATGCGGGCGGCGATCGGCAGACGTTCGACGATCGCCGCCTCCTGCGCCGACAGCTCGGCCAGGCGCGCTTTGACTTCCTCGCGCGGCGCGTAGTGGAAGGCCAGGTTCACGAAAATCGTGTGGTGGCCCGATTCCGTCTCGGCGAGCTCGCGGTAGAGCGCGCGCAGCTCGGGATCGGGGAGGTGCTCGGCGAGCAGGAAGAAGCGCTCGGCGCTGCGCGCCTCGATCAGGCTCGCAATGAGCAGGCGATCCAACAGCGCCTCGACGCCGTTCTTCCGCGCGAGCGGCAACAGCTCCTGCACGTAAGGGTCCTTGTCGATGGTG
>DATNPP010000605.1:0-9701 GCA_036703175.1 Oscillatoriaceae cyanobacterium | reverse complement strand
TCGCGGCGGCGCCCGCCTTCGCGAACACGCCGCAGCCCTACAACATGATGATCGCGATGGCCGAGCGTCCGCCCGCGGCGCCGCTGGCCCCGATGCTCGGCAACGCCGGCACGCAGCTCTTCCCCTTCTCGCGCCCGATGCGCGAGGTGCGCCAGCACGTGGCCTCGCCGGTGCCGTTGGTGGCGAGCGTGAATCTGCCGCTGAACCCCATGCTGCAGACGATCTTCACGCAGCAGCGCAAGGTGGTGCTGACCTCGAAGGCCAAGGCCGCCTGTACCTTCTACCAGGTGGCCTCGGGCGATTCGCTCTACGCGATCGCCGCCGACCTGCTCGGCTCGGGCGCCCGCTGGCGTGAGATCTACGAGGCGAACAAGTCCAAGATCACGCGCGGCTACACCGTCTACCCCGGCATGCGCCTCGTGATTCCGACCCCGCGCCAGATCCGTGAGCCCGAAATGCTCGCGAAGGCCAAGGCGACGCATCCCGCGGCGGTGGCCCACGCCAAGCCGGCCGTGCAGACCGCCGATTCGAACCGTTACCATGTGGAGAAGGGCGACAGCCTCTACGTGATCGCGCAGAAGGCGCTGCACGATCCGCTGCGCTGGCGCGAAATTCTCAGCCTCAACAAACAGACGCTGCAGGGCAAGACGGTGATCTACCCGAATCAGTGGCTGGTGCTGCCGTCCGAGAGCTAGCGATGGCCTCCGTTCGCCTCGGCAGGCTCCAAGAAGGAAGTGGCCATGGCGGCGGATGAGTCGCTGATCGGCACCGGGCTCTCCCTGGTGATCGCCGATCAACAGGTCAAGGGCAAGGTGATCGAGGTCCTCCCCAACAAGTTGGTGGTCGAGCTCGCCGTGCGCCAGCCCGCGAGCGACTACTACGGCGAGCTGGCCCAGGCCACGCTGCCCGACGGGCGCCATATCGATTTCGATCTGAGCCGCAACGCCTACTTCGCGCATCTGGTCGTCGAGGTGCCGCTGCCCGCGCCGATCCGCGAGGCACGCAGCAGCTCGGGCGACAGCGCGGCCTCGAACGAGCGCCGGCGCTACTTCCGCCTCGCGACCGATCTGGACCTCGAGGTGATCGACGGGCTGTCGGGCCGCGAGGTGGTGCGCGCCACGGGCCGCACGCTGAACCTCTCCGGCGGCGGCATGCTCGTGCAGCTCACGCGGCCGCTCGCCACGGGGCTGTATCGCTTCCGGCTGCATCTGCCCAGCGAGTCGCTGATCCTGTACGGGCGCATTCTCGGCAAGGGCAGCGTTCAGACCGCCGCGGTCGAGTTCGTGGATCTGCACGAGGTCGAGCGCTCGAAGCTGATTCGCTTCATCTTCAACAAGATGCGCAACATCCGTGAAAGCCTGGACAAGAAGAAGAAGGACGAGCCGCGCTACAAGCGCCGTCGCAATCGCTTCTTCCAGCCGATCAAGATTCGTTACTGGTAGGCGCGATGGATCCGACCGGACGCGAGCTGCCCACGGCGGCCCTCGGCGAGCTAAACGACCTGTTGTGGGCGTTGCCCGCCTCACTCGAGCCGGAGCGGATCGTCGCGGTGCTTCTCGAGAAGACCTCGCGCCTCTTCGAAACGCCGCTCGCCTGCGTCTGGCTCGACGACGGCGCCGACTTTCGGCTCGCCGGTTGCTACGGCTTCACGGACAAGAAGGCGGAACAACTCTGGGGCGCGCTGCGGCTGATTGATCGGCGCGAGGAGCTCGTGTCGCTCGCGGGCGCCGATCTGGCGGCCACCAGCTTCGGCAAGCGGCGGCTCGGCGCGCTGACCGCCGTGCGCTTGCGCACCCCCGACGCGCCGCTCGGCTGGCTCGTGCTGGCGCGCTTCGACGCGCGGCCCTTTTCGCTTTTGGAGCAGCAACTGCTGCAGATCATCGCCGGGCGCGTCTCGGTGGCGCTGCAGAACGCGCGGCTCTATCAGGAGACTCAGGCGCGATCGCAAGAGCTCGAGCTGCTCTACGAGATCTCCCAGCTGCTCGGCAGCACGCTCAACCTCGACGAGCTGCTCGCCCGGCTCGTGCGGCGTATGACCGAGACCTTCCACATCACGGCCTGCGGCATTCGGCTCGTCGATCCCGAAACGAACACCGTGCCGATGCGGGCGATGTACCATCGCGATCCCGAGGAAGAGGCGCGCTTGTGGACGCACTTCCGCGAGCGGCCCGCGATTCTGGGGCAGGGCAGCACCGCGCTGCTGATTCACCAGCGCAAGGGCTACTCGGTCTCGAGCCTGGAGGAGAGCCTGATCGAGCCCGCCGATCGCGAGGTGCTCGGCAACGGCTCGATGGCGGCGGTGCCGTTGCTGGTGCGCGATCGCGTCGTCGGCGCGCTGTACTGGTTCCGTGCCGGCCGTCAGAACCCGCTCACCGAGACGATGCTGCCCCTGATGACGCACCTCGCCAGCCAGGTCGCGCTCGCGCTCGACCACGCGCAGCTCTACACGGAAATGGAGCGCCAGGTCGCCGAGCGCACCGTCCGCCTCGAAGACACCAAAACCGAGCTCGTGCGGCGTCTCGACGCCGGGCGCGACCTCTCGGAGCAGATTCGCGGCCAGCTGCACAGCATTCTGGGCTACGCCGGGCTGCTGCAACACGCGCTGGACCGGCCGGACAGCGATCGCGCCCGGCAGCACGGCTACCTCGACAAGCTCATGAACGCCGCCGAGGCCGTCAACGGCTTGATCAACGAGCTGCTCAAACAGGTTCGCCAGGGCCGCTCCGACTGATGGTGCTCGCTTGTTTGGGTACAATGACGGCGACCCAGCAAGCATCGCACCAGAGGAGGCCCCCGTTGAGATTGCACCGACCCGCCCGGTGGGCGATCGCCGCCGTCAGCGCCGCCGTGATGGCGCTCGGGCAGGCGCATCCCGTACTGGCGGCGACCTCGGCGGACGAGATGCGCGATCTTTCGCCGAACCACTGGGCCTACAAATCGATCGAGCAGCTGATGCTGCGCTACGGCGTCATGTCGGGCTTTCCGGACGACACCTTCCGCGGCGACAAGCCCGTTTCGCGCTACGAGCTCGCGGCCGCGCTGCTCAAGGTGATGGAGCGCATGGACGATCTCTCCGCCCATCGCGCGCCCGGCGCGGCGAATCCGGTGAGCCCCGGCGACGTCGCGACGGTCGACAAGCTCAAGACCGAGTTCAAATCCGAGCTCGACACGCTCTCGGGGCGCGTCACCAAGAACGAGGACGCGATCAAGGCGCTGCAGGACAAGATCGGCAAGATCGTCTCGGTGGGCGGCGGCATCAAGACGACGCTCGCGGACGAGACCCTCGACAACGGCACGGACCTCACGGCGCCCTACATCGGCACGGATCTTTCCGTGAAGTTCCGCGGCGACGTCTCGCCGCAGACGAGCTACGACGCGCTGATCGGCGGCTCGATCAAGGCAAACGGCTCGGGCGACGTCGCCGGCAGCATGCAAGGCGGGCTCGGCGGCACGCCCAAGGACAACACCATCTCGGTCAAGAGCGCGCGCTTCATGACGAAGATCGGCGAGACGACGATCGACGTGGGCCGCTTTCCGTTCTGGCAGGTCGGCATCGGCCCCTACACCGACGAGACGTACCACTCGGGCGACTTCATCGTCGGCGCCGGCGCGCTGGGCCCGGACGTGAGCAGTTTGCGCACCGGCAGCGACGTCGGCGCCAGCGTCGACACGACGCTCGGGCCCGTCGAGGTCGTGGGCGGCTTGAACTCGAACATTCTCATCGCGCAGCTGGGCCTTTCGCTCGGTCCGCTGTCGTTCAAGGGCGGCTACGACATCGATCAAAAGGCGATCACGAACCTGCTCGGCAGCGGCAACGTAAAGACCACGGACAACGCCGCGATGGTCATGGATTTCAACAAGGACGGCCCCTACGGCGGCACGCTCGAGGTGGGCTTGACCAACGAGACGCTGACGGCCTACGGCGGCGGATTGCGCGCGACCTTGGGCGGCATCGACTGGAACGCGGTCGCGGTGGTCAACTCGGATCCCGGCAAGGCCGTCACGGTGCTGTCGTACTCGCTCGCGTCGGCCATTCCGGCCTATTCCTTGCCCTGGGCTGGCCTGAAGACCCCCACGGCCTCGATCTCGGGCGTGGACAACTACACGATCGACGCGCCCTCGGGCGGCACGGGGCAGACCTCCACGGGCCCCGGCGGCCTGGCGCTGGGCAAGAGCGCGGGCGTGAGCGTGCAGCTGGGCCTGGACAATCCGATCATTCCGGGGCTGGTCTTCGAGTACAACGTCGAGGCGGCCCTGATCGAGGACATCTTCATTCCGAGCGACACCGACCCGATCACCTCGGAGACGTACCTCTTCCGCTCGAGCCTGTCGTTCTAGGCCGCATGTCGCGAGACCCGTGCAACGCCCCCTCCCCCTGGCGAGGGGGAGGGATGTTTGAGCCCTGTTCAGGGGCGAAAACGGGGTGGGGGAGTCTCTTTGAGGACCGCCGGGAAAGTAATGTCTTTTGTGGTCCGCCGGGAGTCTCCCCCACCCAGTCCGTGTCCCTGGACGGGCCACGGACGTCCCACCCCCCCACCGAGGGGAGGGGGCGCGCGGTGGGGAATAATGCTTCTATGCACCACTCGGCGCGCATGACGGCTTTCGCCGCGATCGCCATCCATCTCTCCGGCTGCGGTCTTTTCAGCTCGCTGCCGGCCGGCACCGTGACGGGCGTGGTGCTCTTCAACGGCGGGCCCGCGCACGGCATTCGCGTGGGCTTGCAGGGCACGAGCCTCGCCACCTCGACGGATCTCAACGGCAACTACACCTTCACGGGCGTGCCCGGCGGGCAGGCCGTGCAGGTCACCTTCGTCAGCCGGCAGGACGCCGCCGCGGCCGCGGCGAACCAGGTGCCGAACGAGGTCTACGAGTGGACTTCGGCCCCGCTGCAAGTCGGCAGCTCCGGCGCGAGCGTGCCGCCGTTCGACATCTCGTACAACGGCTTGCTCTACCCCGACGACACGATGGCCCTGCTTTCCGGCGCCACGGCGCCGATTCCCTTTCACTGGTCCACCCAGCTGAGCGCGACGCACTACCGATTGCACGTCGTGAGCCGCGCCGACGGCAGCGACTGGGCCGGCAGCTGGAACAGCGATCCGATGGGCATCTTCGCGCAGAGCGTGACGCCCGGCAAGTACGATTGGTACGTCGAGTTCGACGGCGGCGATCGCGGCAGCGGCCGCTCCTACACGCGCGAAGTGGACCTGAGCCCGGTCGACGACTCCTCGGGCACCGGTGCGGGAGGCGGCGATTGAGTACCGGCGTCGCCCCCGTTTCCGCGAGCTTGATCGACGAGCAGCTCGAAGGCATCGCCTTCGACAGCGTCTTCGAGCCGTTCTGCGGCGAGGCCAAGCTCGCCTTCTACTTCAAGCGGCACGGCAAGCGGGCGATCGCCTGCGACGCGCTCGAAAGCCGCTATTTGCTCGCGCTCGCGCTCGTCGAGAACGACCATGTGCTCGCGAGCCCGGCCCACGTCCAGGAGTGGCTCACGCTGATCAAGGATCCGATCGTCGCCAAGCGCTTCAGCCCCTGGGCCAACCGCTTCTTCACGCCCGAGGAGACGATTTGGCTGGGCATCTGGCAGGCGCACCTCAGTCGGGAGGGCCTCGATTCGCTGCTGCGGGCCCTCGGCGCGACCGCCGTGTGGCTGACCATGCGTTACTGGCTGAGCTTCAACCGTCAGGAGCTCGTAAACAAGCCAATGTCGCCGCCCGTGGCCTTCCAGCACTATTTACAAACGGTCAACACTTGGGTATGTAATAGGGGGCCTCGCAGCCAGGCAATCTGGGGCGATGCCACCGTCCTGGCGCCAGGCGTGGAGGCAGACGTGCTCGTCTACCGTCCGGGCGCGGGCCAGGGAGTTCCGACGTTCCCGGAGCCTGCCGCCTTGTTCGAATGCTGGGTCAGAGGCCAAACCGAGCTCGCACCCGCCCCGGGCGTGCGGCTCACCGAGACGATCGAGGACTTTTTGGGACGCGTGGCGCACATTCCGACCTGGGTGCTGACTTTCGACGATCGCCTGGGGCTCGACGAGCCGGCGCTGACCGCGCTCATCGAGAGATTTCGGCCCGTCGTGCGCCGCGCGGCGATTCCGATTCACACGGGCGGGCGCGGCATTCCCCCCAGCGAGCGCCTGGTTATCGCGCGCGCACGGCACTAGGTGAGAGGAGCGATCCCGTTCACATGATCACAGAAGGCAGCCTTCAGGACTTCGGCCTCCCGGACCTCCTCCAAATCCTCGCGATCGGCAACGCCAGCGGCACGCTGACCCTGCGCAGCGAGGGCCGCCAGGGCCACTTCTTCTTCAAGGACGGCCAGCTGCTCGGCGCGCGCCTCGGCGATCGCTGGGGCAAGCAGGCCGCGTGCGATCTGTTCCTCTGGCAGACGGGCGTCTTCGACGTGACGCCCGGGCTGCCCGAGTCGATTCCGGATCAAGAGACGCTGTCGCTCGAGGCGATCGCCCGCGACGGCCTCAAACAGCTCGAGCGCTACCGCCAGCTGCTCAAGCAGCTGCCCGAGTTCTTCTCGCCGCGCACCTGGGTCTACCCCATGCAGATGTTCCAGGAGCAAAAGCCCCTGCTCGTCGAGCAACTCGGCAGCGGCATGACCTTCGCGGATCTGGCCCGCGCGCTGCCGCAAGGCGAGCTCTTCACGCTCGAAGACGTGCTGCGCCTCTATTCGGAGGATCAAATCGGCTTGTCGTGTGCCCCCGAAGAGCAGCTGCGCCAGCTCTTCGATCGCACGGCCAACGCCCTTTTCGCGCAATTCGCCTCGATCAGCGGCGTGAAGATGGTCGAGAGCCTCGAGTCCCAGCTCAACGAAGAGGCGCGCCGCGCGCACCTGGGCTTGCGCTGGCGCCAGGGCCACGTGCATGATAATCTGCCGGACACGTGGACGAAGCCGCAGCTGCTGGCCGCCTATCAGCCCTTGATGGCCTGCATGCAGGAGTACATCGGCAAGGTGTACGGCAACGCGTTCATCGATCGCGTCATCGAGCCGCTGCTCGAAGAGATGCCGGCCCCCCAGCGCGCGCTCTGGAGCGAGCTGAAGTCGCTGCCGACCGCCACCTAAGAGGAATCCATGGCCAAGCCAACCGGGACGCTGGTACTCACCGAAGCGGGCGTCAACGCGCTCAACGCCCTGCTGGGCCAGTTGCAATCCGAAACGGGTGCCCGCGCGGTGCTGCTGATCGAGAAATCCGGCCAGCTGATCACCGCCCAGGGCCAGACGAGCACGCTCGACACGCTCTCGCTCGCGGCGCTCATCAGCGGCTCGTTCGCCTCCACCCGCGCGCTCGCGCGGCTGCTCGGCGAGAAGAACTTCCGCATGATGTTCCAGCAGGGCAAGAACGACAGCCTCTTCGTCGTCGCGCTCGATACGACGGACGTCGTCGCGCTGGTGTTCGGCAATCACGTCACGGTGGGCCTCGTGAAGTACAAGGCGCTCGCCGCGCTGGACCGTCTGAATCCCCAGATGAAAGCGCTCTACACCGATCAAAAAGCCTCGCTCAGCCAGCTCAGCTCGGCCATCGACAACCTCTTCTAGCCGGAGTCCCGCCATGGCGCTCATCAACATGCAAGCTCGCGAGGTCCAGTGCAAGATCGTGTACTACGGCACGGGCCTGGGCGGTAAGACGACCAACCTCGAGTTCATCCACAAGCAGGCGCCGCCGCAGGTGCGCGGCGAGATGGTCTCGATCGCGACGCCGACCGAGCGCACGTTGTACTTCGACTTTCTGAGCCTGGACCTCGGCTCGGTGGCCGGCTTCAAGACGCGCTTCGCGCTCTACACCGTGCCCGGCCAGGAGGAGTACAACGCGAGCCGCAAGCTGATTCTCAACGGCGTCGACGGCATCGTCTTCGTGGCGGACTCGCAGGCGGCAAAGTGGCAGGAGAACCTCGACTCGCTCAAGAACATGGCCGAGAACCTCTCCGAGTACAATCTGAGCCTCGACGACGTGCCCTGGGTGCTGCAGTACAACAAGCGCGACTTGCCCACCGCCGTGCCGCTCGCGGATTTGCAGCGCGCCCTCAACACGCGCAACGTGCCGGCTTTCCAGGCCGTGGCGTTTCAGGGCGCCGGCGTGTTCGACACGCTCAAGGCCTGCTCCAAGATGGTGCTCGCCCGGCTGGGATAGCGTCCTCGGCTTCTTTTGAAGCCGATTTTACAATTCGTATTATGTCGCGATCCGGGCGCCGCAAGGCGCCCTTCGGCTTTGCATGCCAATCTCCGAAGCAAACAAGCTTGCCGAGATTTACAAAATATGATCTATATCACAGGCACACAAGCGTAGAATTCCCTAACATAATGCTGTAAGATCATGCTTCCAGCAAGCAAGGGGGCATTGGCGAACGCCTCCCGGCGGAAGAAAGGATTTCCCCTCCATGACCCAGCCAGGCCAGGCCGCTGAGGGCAGCGAAAAGATCGGCGGCTACGAGATTCTGAACGAGATCACCCGCTCCGCGACCGGACGGGTCTTCCTCGCGCAGGCTCCCGGCAACAAGCAGATGCTGGCGATCAAGGAGATGCTGCTGGAGAACGAGTCCGGCCTGTCCGACGCGGAGCAAATCGCCCGGTTCCGCCGCGAAGCCGAGATTCACCTGGCCCTCAAGCACCCGAACATCGTGCCCGCGCTCGACGCGGGGCTGGAGGGCGATCGCCACTACCTCGTGATGGAGTACCAGGCCGGCCACAGCTGGCACTCGCTGCTCGAAGACGAGGCCGAGCGCAAGAACCTCACGCTGCCGCGCATCCTCGAGCTGGGCAGCCAGCTCTGCAAGGCCCTGCACTACATGCACGAGCACGGCGTGGTGCACCGCGACATCAAGCCCGCCAATCTGCTCATCAGCCCAATCGGCCACCTCAAGGTGACGGACTTCGGCATGGCCCGCCGCAGCTTCGGCCCCGGCATCACGCAGTCCAAGATGATGCTCGGCACGCTCAACTACATGTCCCCCGAGCAGTTGCTCGACGCGACCTCGGTCGACGGGCGCTCGGACGTGTTCGGCGCGGGCGTGATTCTCTACAAGACCTTCACCGGACAGCTGCCCTTCGCGGCCCAGAACGCCACCGAGGTGGCCCACAACCTGCTTTACGCCGATCCCCCGCAACCGCGCGAGCTGAACCCGCATTTGCCCGAGGCGCTCGCGGAAAAGCTGCTCAAGGCCCTCAACAAGGATCCCGACTTCCGCTACCTCTCGGCCGAGAGCCTGGGGCGCGACCTGGACGCCGAGCTCAACAACCCCGAGCTGTACGTCTGCCAGGGCAAGATCTACATGGAGGCCAAGAGCCCCCGCGAGGCTTCCGCGGCCTTCCAGACCGCCATCAACCTGGACGAGAACCATGCCTGCGCCTGGTTCGGCCTGGGTGAGGCCTTCGAGGCCCTCGGCGAGGAAGGCCAGGCGCTGGAATGCTATCTGCGCGTCGTCGCCCTCGATCCCTCGCGCGTGGCGGCCTACCAGCGGCTCGGCCGCAGCTACGCCAAGAACGGCAACGCCCAGGCGGCGATCAAGATGCTGCAGCGCGCGTGGGTGCTCAATCCGCGCGATCGCGACACCTGTTTGCTGCTCGGCCGCACGACGATCGAGCTCGGCCAGATGGGCGAGGCGCGCGACCACTTCATGCTGATGACCCAGGACTACCCGGACTGGGCCGAGGCGCACTTCGAGTTCGGCCGCATCCTGTACCGCCTGAACGACCTG
>DATNPP010000597.1:0-4897 GCA_036703175.1 Oscillatoriaceae cyanobacterium | reverse complement strand
TCGGGCTGGAGCCTGGAGAAGAAGATCAAGCTGGTCGTCGACTCGCTCACGGCCTTCAGCTACACGCCGATTCGCGCGATTTCGATCTTCGGCATCTCGTGCGCGTTGCTCGGCTTTCTCTACGCCGCGTTCATCGTGCTCAACGCCTTCGCCGGCCGACCGATCGAGGGTTGGTCCTCGCTGATGGTCGCCGTGCTGGTGCTGGGCGGCGCGCAGATGCTGATGCTCGGCGTGCTCGGCGAGTACCTCTGGCGGGCGCTCGACGAGAGCCGGCATCGCCCGCGCTTTCTCGTCGAAGCGCGCACCGAGGCCCGCGTGCCCACGGAAGGAAGAACTTGATGACGCGCTTTCGCGACCTGGGCGGCCTGTTGCTGGTCGCGTTGCTGATCGTGGGCTTCTGCCTCGGCTTGCTGCACGGCAATCCGCGTTTCTTCTATCACGACGACTTCATCTCGTCGTACCTGCCCGCCATGACGGACATCGCGCGCGGCTGGCTGCACGGCGAGGTGCCGATTCTGAGCCCCAGCTCCTGGTACGCCGGCGTGCTTACGGGAGAAAGGCAATACGGCTTTTTTTCACCGGTGCTGACGCTCGCCACGATGGCCTGGCTCAGATTGGGCCTCACGCTGCCTTCGATGGCGGCGGCGCACGCGATGCTCGAGCTCGTGATTCTCGGCTGCGGCACTTATTTGCTCGCGAGGCGCTACTCGCTGCGTCGCTCGCTCGCGGTGCTGGTGTCGCTCGTCACCTGTCTCAACGGCTTCATGATGGCCTGGGCGGCCTCCAACTGGTTCTGTTTGTTGTCGAGCTTCGCGTGGATTCCGTGGCTCTGGTGGTCGCTGGAACTGGCGGTCGAGCAGCCGCGACGTCCCTGGTGGATTCTCGGCGGGATCGCGATCGCCCTCGAAGGCGCCGCCGGCTGGCCGTTCACCGATGCGATGGTCGGCGTCGTGGCCGTGTTCGTGGGCCTCAAAGCCTGGCAACGCGGCACGCCCTGGAAGGCCCTCTGGCCTATAGCGGCCTGCTGCGCGCTGGGCATCGGCCTCGCGGCGCCGTCGATTCTGGGCTTTCTCGATCAGATGCACAACAGCATGCGCGACACCGTGGCCCCGATCGTCGAGCGCGCCTGGGTCACGCCGCTGCCGGCCCTGCTGGGTCTGGTGCAGCCGGCCTTTCTGACGCCGTGGCTCGTCTACAACCAGATCAGTTTCAAGGACAGCATCGAGCTGGCCTGCGGCATCGCGCCGGCCGTCGCGCTGGTGGCGGCGCTGGTGCGCTTCCGCCGGGAGTTCTGGAACGCCTACAAGCTCGAGCTGGCGCTGCTCGCCTGCGCGCTCGCGCTCTGCGTGATGCCGGGCATCGGCAACTTCCGCTGGGAGTTCCGCTGGCTGCCGCTCTTTCATCTGGTGCTGGGCCTGCTGGGCGCGCTGGCGATCGCCGAGTGGCAACAACGCGTGCCGCGCGTGCCGTTCGAGCCGGACACTTGGCTTCGCGCGCTCACGAGCAGCCTGGGTTTCTGGGCGCTCGTGGCCGTGGCCGTGGTGAGCGGCCGCTCGCTCGTCATGGGCATGGATCCGAGCCCGATGACGTCGGAGCTCAGCGGCAAGCTGCTGCTGGTTACAATCGCCTGGACGCTCGTGGACCTGCTCTCGACCCGCGCCACGCGCCTCAAGACCTGGACGCCGGTGCTGGTGGTGCTGGGCGCGCTGTGGTCGACGTACGCCGTGTTGCCGAACCGCATTCAGGGCACGCCGGACTGGCACTACTCGGAATCGGTTCGATCCCTCGCCCCTTACAAGGCGGACGTGCGCTACATGGGCATCTATGCGCTCAACGACGTCTACCGAAAGCAGATGGAGGACGCGCCCTCGATCGGGCCGCTCTTCCGCCACGCGAACACGCCGATGTACTCGGGCGTGCAGTTCGTGAACGGCTACAGCTCGATGGGCCCGCGATCGCTCGACAAGGCGTTCGGCTTCCAGATCAACTTCGGCACGGTCTCGCCGGCCCTCGCGAAGCTCGTGCTCGATCACGGCGCCGGCCCCGGCGGTTGGCTGGCGCGCCAGGGCGTCGACGGCCTGATGATCGGCGCGACGTACTTGCCGCTCGCGCAGCATCTACAGGCCCTGGGCTGGCATCAAACCTTCCAATCGAGCGAGGGCGCGCTCTTCGAGCGCAACGGCGCGGCGAGCCCGCGCGTGTGGGCACTGTCGGACGCTCTAACGGAGCCCGACGAGGACAGCGCCTGCCAGGCGCTCGGCCAAAACCCGACGATCGCCATCCTGCAGCTTCCGGGTCAGGATGCGACGCGACGGGTGCGTTTCGCCCCGCGCCAGGTGACGCTGAACGCCGAAACGCGCACGCGCACCGACGCGACCGTCTCGCCGGGCCCCGGCACCAGCCTGGTGGTCTTCTCGCGGCCCTATTACCCGGGCTTCCATGCGACGCTCGACGGGCATCCGCTGGCGATCGCCCGAGTCGACGTGGATCTGCCTGCCGTGCTGATTCCACCGGGCGTCGGCGGCCACCTCGCGCTCTGGTACTGGCCGCGGGCGCTGTCGCTCGGCTTGCCCGTCGCGCTCGGCAGTCTGTTGCTGGCGCTGCTGGGGGCGATCGCCGCCTGGCGATGGGTTCCGAAACGACGCGAAGAATCGGCGATCGCCGCCTGAGTTCCTCAAAAGCAACGGGCCGGCTCCGATGGGAGCCGGCCCATGATGTCATTGCCTAGCCGAAGATCGACGGCGCCGTGGCCTCGGTGTGCGGCCAGCGCAGGCGCTCCTGCAGCCAGGGCAGCACTTCCTCGGCCTTCAGGCGCACCTGGGCCATCGAGTCGCGCTCGCGAATCGTCACGCTCTTGTCCTCGAGCGAGTCGAAGTCGATCGTGATGCAGAACGGCGTGCCGACCTCATCCTGGCGGCGGTAGCGCTTGCCGATCGATTGCGTCTCGTCGTAGTCCACCGAGAAGAACTGCGAGAGGTAGGCGTGTAGCGCCTTCGCGGGGCCGGCCAGCTCGGGCTTCTTGGACAGGGGCAAAATCGCCGCCTTGTACGGCGCGAGCATCGGATGCAATCGCAGCACGACGCGCGTCTCGCCCTTGGCGTCGGTCTCCTCGTCGTAGGAATCGACCAAAAACGCCAGCGTGGCGCGATCGGCGCCCGCCGAGGGTTCGATGACGTAAGGGATGTAGCTGGCCTTGGTCTCCTCGTCGTAGAACGTGAGCTCCTTGCCGGACAGCTTCTGATGCTGCGTCAGGTCGTAATCCGTGCGGTTCGCGACGCCTTCGAGCTCGCTCCAGCCGAACGGGAAGTGGTACTCGAAATCCTCGCAGCCGCGCGCGTAGTGCGCGAGCTCGTCCGTGCCGTGCGAGCGGCGACGGATGTTCTCGGGCTTCATGCCGAGCTCGAGGTACCAGTTGTAGCGGGCCTCGAGCCAGTGGTGGAACCACTGGTCCGCCTCGTCCGGCGGCGAGAAGAACTCGATTTCCATCTGCTCGAACTCGCGCGTGCGAAACGTGAAGTTGCCGGGCGTGATCTCGTTGCGGAAGCTCTTGCCGATCTGCGCGATGCCGAAAGGCGGCTTCTTGCGGCTCGTGTTGAGCACGTTCTTGAAGTTCACGAAGATGCCCTGCGCCGTCTCGGGACGCAAATAGACCACGGCCGCGGAGTCTTCCACCGGGCCGAGGAAGGTCTTGAACATCAGATTGAAGTTGCGCGGCTCGGTCAGCTCGCCGCCGCCGGGGCTCTGCATGTGCGAGAACGCCTCGGAGGCGCGCGCCTTGTCCTTGAGCAGCCCCTCGATCGAGTGCTCCTTGACGTAGGCGTCGAGCTCGGGGAGGTAGCCCTCGTGGCCCTTGCGAATCAGCGGGCTCGGCTTGCCGGCCTGGAAATCCTCGAGCATCTGGGCGATCAAATGGTCCGCGCGGTAGCGCTGCTTGGTCAGCTTGCAGTCCACCAGCGGGTCGTGGAAGGTCTCCACGTGGCCCGAGGCGCGCCAGACGTCCGGATGCATGAGGATCGCGGCGTCCATGCCGACCATGTCGTTGCGGCGCTGGACGACGGCCTGCCACCAGGCGGCCTTGACGTTGTTCTTGAGCAGCACGCCCAGCGGACCGTAGTCCCAGGTGCTTCCGAGACCGCCGTAAATCTCGCTCGACGGGAAGATGAACCCGCGGCGCTTGGTCAGCGAGACCACTTTTTCCATGACATCGGTCGTCACTTGCGTCATCGATCGCCCTTTCTGTGCGTGCGTCTCGACGATTATACAGGATGCGCCGCCTGCTGTCGGGCTCGGACGCGTTTCGGCAGATTTAACGAAAGATTAGTTCGGGCTTTAGCTCCCGCGCGTCAGTGATAAAAGCTTAACCGCTATAACTCCATCTGGATAACAATTCGTTAACGGCTGAATGGAGGAGCGGACGTTGGGTTTCATCAGCGAGTTGTTCGGGCGTGGCATGGTCCAGGGCGCGCAGCCGGCCGTGAAGACGGTGGCCGAGTCCGGGGAGAAGGCGGGATTGGCGGCGATCGCCGGCGACAGCCTGTCCATCAGCCCCGAGGCGCTGAAAGCCGCCCGTACGGATGCCGAGAACATCTGGTATTACGAACCGGAGAAGGCCGCGCAAGGCAGCGACTACCGCCAGGTCGAGCGCGACGCGATCGACGTGAACACGCCCTACGGCCCGGAGCGCACGGCGCGTACCCGGACGGCGATCGCCCAGAACGCGCCGCTCGAGACGAAGGCCCTGCAAACCCTCACGCCCGCGGCCCAGGCCCAGTACCAGGCGATCGCCAATGTGGTTTCTTCGGACGTGCCCGCGCGCCTGGCGCTGCAGATGCTGCTGCTCGAAGGCAAGCTCGGCGAGAAGGCGCTGGGCGGCAACGGCGAGACGCTGCTCGACAGC
>DATNPP010000587.1:0-2727 GCA_036703175.1 Oscillatoriaceae cyanobacterium | reverse complement strand
GCAAGCCGCGATAATCGATGCCCTCACAGGCGACAACAGGAACATCGCCAGGCGGCCGACCTCCGAGCACACGGGCGGCATGCTGTGCGGGCTGGTCTGGTGCGAGGCGTGCGCGCGCAAGATGTTCACCGATCGCTCGGGCCGGCGCTCGGCCTACCGCTGCCAGGAACGCGGCTTGATCGGCGCCAGGCAGTTTCACTTCACGCTCGAGGCCTCCGAACTCGATCGCCTCATTGTTGCCGAGCTGCTGGTCAAGCTCGAGGCCGGACTGATCGGGGGCATCGTCGGCCGCCTCGAGCACGAGCAAAAGCAAGCCCGCGCCGTGGTCAACCTGAGCGAGGCCGGCCGGCGCGCCATCGATCGGCAGATCGCCGGCCTGGCCCGCGCGCTGGCAGACCCCGACCTGACCGACGCGGCGCGCAAGGTGGTTCTGGTGCAGATGGACAAGGCGGCCCGCGAGCTCGAGGCGCTTGAAAAGCGATCGCCCGACGCGCCGCACGTCGCCGCCGACCTGGACGCCTACCGGGCGATGCGCGACGATGCCGGCTTCCTCGACGGCGTGCGCGCCACCTGGGATGACGAGCCGCTCACCTGGCGCCGGCGCTTCGTGCGTCGCTTCGTGGAGCGCGTGCGCATCCGGCAGCGGGAAAACGGGCGCTTCGCGGTCGAAGTGGCCTTCCGCGACGGCAGCACGTCGCCCTTCGCGCTCGCCACCAAGCACGCCAGGAGAGCGAAGCCCGAGGAGCTGGAGCTTGCCCGTGCGCTGTGGGAGTCGCCGGCGCGGCCGGCGCGTGGCGGGTACGCCTGGATGGAAGCGGAGTTGGCGAAGGCCGGGTACAGCCGCACGCACGACGGGATCAAGCGCCTGGTCGCGATCGTGACGGGGCGGCCGTGGGCCACGCGCAAGGGGGATCGGGAAAATGGTTGATTCCGTGTTTCGCTCGGGGATTGTCGAGACCAACGGCGTGCATCTGCACGTCGAGACTTACGGCGATTCCGGCGATCCGATTCTGCTGCTGCACGGCGCGCTGACGGATCTGATGCAGAACTGGCGCATGATCCTGCAGCCGCTCTCGCAGCGTTTCCGGCTGATCGGCGTGGACCAGCGCGGGCACGGCGGCACGGACAATCCGAGCGGCAGCTTCACGCTCGCGAATTTGCGCGACGACGCGCTCGGGGTGCTCGACGCATTGGGCCTCGAGCGCGCTCACGTGCTCGGCTGCTCGCTGGGCGGCTACGTGGCCATGGCGCTGCGCGCGAAGGCGCCGGACCGGGTGGCGTCGCTCGCGCTGGCGGGCGTCAAGCTCGATTGGACGCGCGAGACGGCGGCGGCGCGCTTCGACTTTTTTCAGCCCGAGGTCATCGCGGCCACCTACCCGAGCTGGCTGCCGCACATGGCCAAGGCGCACGCCGGCATCTACGGTCCCGACCACTGGAAGACCCTGGTCGGCTGGGTGCGCGAACTGCTGATGACGCTCCCCGAGGAGCCCAGCGCCACGCTCGCGGCCCTCGAAGCCGAGATGGGCCGGCGCGGGCTCTTTTACGCGCTCGGCGATCGCGACGAGATGGTGCCGCTCGACGAGGTGCTGCCGGTGCGCCATGCGCGGCCCGACGCCGAGATCCTGGTGCTGCCGCACACCGGCCATCTGTTCCGCGAGTACAATCCGCAGGTCTTCGTCGCGGCCTACACGGACTTTCTGCGCCGTAACCGCATCCGTTAAGGCTTCGGCGACGCCGTGCCCGTCGCGGGCGCCGTGCCGCTTGCGGGGCTGGCCGCCGGGCTCGCCGGCGCCGTGCCGCTCGCCACGCAGGCGGGTGCGCTTGCGGCAGCGGTGCCGCTCGCGGATGCGTCGGGACTCGCCGTGCCGCTCGCCGAGCAAACGGGAGGAATGAAAGCGAAGTGCTGGAACACGGCGTCGTAAAGCGGCTCGTACGTGCTGAAGCGATCCTCGATCGTGAAGATCACGAGGATGTAGCCCTTGCCGTCGTGCATCGCCGATTCCGCCAGCAAATGGGTGGCGATACCACTGTCGTCCGTACCGGTGGCCTCCAATCGCGTGCCCGGCTCGCCGCCGAGGGTGACGGGCGCGACGTGCACCAGCTTGAAGTTCTGGTAGCTCGACATCAGGTTGCCTTGCACCAACTGCGCCAGGCCCTGCTCCGCCTGCGTGGGGTCGCTGCCGAAGTTCTGCGTCACGGTGGTGACGATCACGCCCTCGGCCGCGGCCGCAGCGGCGGTCCCGGTCGCGCTGCTGCCCGAGTCTTGAAAGCGCACGCCGATCGCGACGCGCGTGACGGCGCTCGTGCCGGCGGGCTGCTCTTTTGCCCCCACGCCCCAGATCGAGGGATACAAAATCGAGAAATCGCTCGCCTTGTACTCCTGAAACTGAATCTCCTGCACACCAGGCTGGCCCGTCGAATTGGCGAACTCCTGGCTGTGGTCACCGAGGCGCAGGCCGGTCGGCGGCGTCAAATAAATGCATCCGCTCAGCAGGAGGGTCGTCAACACCAACGAGAGCCGCTTCATGGTCGCTCCTTATTCCCGGGGGCGCTTGGATTGTTCCCGAAGCGCCCGTGCCTTAAGCAGCCCTCTGCCTATTACTTGCCGTACGTGTGCTCCACGACCTCGCTGGCGCCGCCCAGAGCGCCCTGGTTCTTGCCGTTGACCGAGACGTTCACGGCCCCCGCGTTGCCGGCATAAACCGTGACCTTGTGGCCTCGGAAGCT
>DATNPP010000581.1:0-8084 GCA_036703175.1 Oscillatoriaceae cyanobacterium | reverse complement strand
GCTGTCGATCATGGGGCAGGGCGCGCTCGGCGAGATGGACTTCTCGTGGCAGGTCTACGTCGACAAGGCCGCGGAGGATCCCAGCTGGAGCCTGGACGACCTGTTGCTGCCGGTGCTGCAGTTCTTGCAGACCGAGGACGGCGTGCTGTTCTTGATCAAGCTGATGGATCAGCGCGCGCTGATGCTCGGGGCGAACGGGGAGGCGATCGCCTCGATCGGCGTCGCGCTCAAGGGCCGCGAGGTCTCACCGCAACTGATCGACGCGCTGATGGGCGCGCTGGGCAACGTGCTGCGCCACGACGAGATCTCCTTGCAGCCGCTGATCGAGCGCGCGAGCGGATTCTTGAGCACCCCGGACGGCCAGGGCTGGTTCTACGCCATGGGGGAGTACCTGGCCCAGCATCGCGACGGCCTGAACGCCCAGTTCGGCGACGTGCTCGCGTTGGCCGCCCAGCATCCGCATCTGGACATCGCGCCGCTCGTCCGCGAGTTCGTGGCCCTGGTGATGAAGCCCCAGGGGCGCGCCTGGCAAGAAGTGCTGCTCAACTGGGTCGATCACGACGGGCAGAAGCGCGAAGGCTTCATCAAGGCGCTGCAGCCGCTGCTCGCCGACGGTCGATTGCAGCTCGGCGAATTGGCGCTACCGGCCGTGGGATTCTTGTTCTCGAAGGAAGGCGCGCCCCTACGCGGCGAGGTGCTGACCAGCCTGCGCACGCGCATTCGCGGCGTGGACCTCGGAGGCATGGCGCAAGGCCTCTGGCGCGCCGCCGGCAACGCCGTTCAACAAGCGTTGAATCCCGCGGCGAAGCCCGCGCCGTAACGCGGGCATTGTTGGGCACAAGGGTTGATTCCGATCTCAGCGGCCGGCCCCGAGCCGCTTGGCGATGCCGCGGCGTACGCGCCTCGATTTCCACCAGTCCAAGACGACGTTCAAGATGATGACGACAATCCAGAGGCCGACGAAGACGTAGGGCATATCGTGCTCGTCGTCTTCGATCACGAGCTCCGGACTCTTGGGATCGTGGGCGAACGCCTCGATGCGCGCCGCCTGCGCTTCGGCCCAGGAGGGATCAGAACGGTAAAAGGCGGCCTGCAATGGAATGAGGCCGGAAGACGTCACCAGGTCGAGCCCATAGGTCGTCGACCCGTTCTTGCCGGTACCCGTGACGATTTGCGCGCCTCGCAGGGCGGATGCCGGAAAGCTCAAATGCCGTTTGATCACCAAACCGCTCTCATTCAGTTCGCACATGCCGCCATGGTGGCAATGGAAGGAGAGCGGGCGCCAACTGAGCGTCAGCGGCATCACGACGCAAAGCAGAAAGAACACAGCATGCGTCGCAATGGCGCCGACGAGACGATACCTGGCCGGCAGATTCAGGGACCTGGCGAGAAACATACGCATGTTTTACCCGCCAAGCTCACTTGGCGGGTAAAACGCGGTGGTCAGTTGCCGACGACGTAGACCGGGTCGGAGGTCAGGTTCAGCGTAATCTGGCCGTTCGAGAAGCTGCCGGCGATCGCGTTGCCGTCCTTGTCGTACACCTTTCCGGCGCCGATGGGAATGCTCACGCTCGCGCTCGAGCCCGAGGACCAGGCCACCGCCAACGGCGTGCCGTCGGCCTTCTGGAAGCGGTAGCCCTGCACGCCGCTGCCCGACAACGCTCCGACCGGCAGCGCGCCGCTCAGCTCGCTGGTGGCGAACTTGTAGGCCGGATAGCCCGCGGTCTGCTGGCTCATCGTGGCTTGATCGATCAGACCGATGTTGTTGAAGCCCGGATTGGTGAACACGGCCCAGTGAACCATCTCCACGTCGCCCAGGCCCTGCGCGGTCGCGAAGACTTTCGCCACGTAGCTGGCCTGCTCGCCGCCCAGGTTCGCCGTGATGCCCGTTTCGGAGCAGGCGAAGGGCTTGCTGACGCCGTGGGCGTCGAGCACCTTCTTCAGGGCCTGATAGCGTCCCAGGAAGCCCCAGGCGCTGTTGAGCACGCCGTTCGAAGAAGTCTTGTCCGTGCCGTAGGCGTGGAAGTCGACCACGTCGAAGTAGTTGGCGCCGCCGTTGTCCAGAATCGCCGAGAGGTACGAGTCGTAGCCCAGACCGCCCAGCGCCACCTGCGCGTGCGGATCGAGGCCGTGGACGATCGCCGCGCTGACCTTGAGCAGTCGCACGTAGTCCTGCACCGAGCCCTGCCAGTAGCGCGTGCTGCCGTTGCTCGTGGTGCCGGCCGTCAGGTCGCCCGAGGGGAAGTCCGGCTCATTCCAGACCTGCCACGTGGTGATCTCGCCCTTGTAGCGGCTCACGAGGTCGTACAGGTAGCTCGCGTAGGTGTTGGCGGGGTTCGCGCCGACACCGGGCTTGTACACGTCCGTGCCGTCGGCGAAGATCGGGGCACTGAGGCCGTTCGGCACCGCGTACTGGCTGCCGCTCGACGAGGCCCACGACGGCGTGTCGCAGATCATGGCCTCGATGCCGACGCCCATCTGGTGCAGCGTGGACACCTTGTCGTCGAAGTAGTTCATCCACGAGACGTACTGGCCCTTGCCCGTCTCGATGTTCTTCCAGTTGAAGCCTTCGCGAATCGCGGTCATGCCGAGATCGCCGATCAACTGATAGCCGCGCGTCAGCGTGCCGTCCGAGGCGCGCGGCACGCTCTGGTTGCCGAACAGCGTGTGCAAACCCGAGACGGTGACGGGGGCCGAGGAAGAAGCAGGCGCCGGGGTGCTCGACGAAGCAGTGGGCGAAGTCGTGGCACCGGGCTTGGGCGTCGCGGTCGACGAGGCCGCGACCGACGTGGGCGAGGCCGCACTGGCCGAGCCTCCGGTACCCGAGAGCGAGCCCCCGACGGTGGCCGCGCCGCCACCCGAAGCACCACCTGACGAACCACCGCCCGACGAACCGCCGCCAGAGCCGCCGGAAGCCGGTGCGGAAGAGCCGCCCTGGCCGGAAGTGGCGGCCGGCAACGTGGCGGGATCCTGGCCCGCCGATTCCACCGGCAAATCGGGGGCGCCCTGGCTCGTGGGATCCGCCGGCAACGCGGCGGCCTCCTGGCCGACGGCCTCGGCGCTGCCGGAATTCGTGGCGACGCCGGTCGCGAGCGAGGGAATGCCGTTGGAGCCGCAGCCCAACATCAACAAGACCGGCAGCAGCACCGCGGGCGCGGTCAGGCGTTTCAAGGATTTCACGAAATTTCCTCCGAAAGCCCACGAGGCCGAGAAGAGGGGTCTCTTCTCGGCCTCGCGGAAGGGATGTTTACTGCGAAATTTGCAGAATGGTGGTCGTGGCGTGGTTGAAGGTGATGTTGTTGAGGCTGGAAGGCGTGCTGGTCGTGACCGAGCCGTTCGCGCCGTCCCACCCGGACGAATCGCCGAGGGTGTAGGCCGTGATGTGGCTGGGCGTGAAGCCCACGTTCACGCTGCTGGCGACGTTGGTGTCGTTGGTGCGGTTGGTGACCATCACGTAGACCGTGCTGCCCGACTTCGAGGCCACGAAGGACAGCTCAGGCATCGAGACCGACGTCGAGGCACCGGCCACGGACTTGGTCGGGATGTTCTGGCCCGAGCTCGCCACCACGCTGTCGCCGAAGTGTTGCGCGAGCATCTGCTGGAACTTGTAGATGGCCGTGGGCTGGCTGGGATCGCCGTTCAGGAAGAACTCGGAGTCCGCGTTGCCCGGGTGGACGAAGCAGAACTCGATCGCGCTCATCATGTTGTGGCGCAGGGCCAGCGTGACCGAATCCGCGTCGTACAGAGCGCCGAACATGCCGTGCATGTGGGTGGCGTCGCTGTAGAGGTTGGCCGAGAACTCGGTGTTGGCGATGCGGATGTCGCGACCGCCGCCGTACTGCTTGATGGCCGGCTCGATCTCGTTCGTGATCTTGGCGTCGTTCCAGGCGTTCTGCGCCATGACGGTCTGCAGGTCACCGGACTTGACGACCGGCCACGACGGATAGCCGTGGTAGATCAAGAAGTCCACATCCGAGCCCATCGTGGTCAGAATGTTCTTGACCGTGGTCGCGCCGCCGCTCCAGCCGTCGCCGGTCCAGCTCGAGTTGGTGCCGGCCACCGCGCCGATCTTGATCGGCACGTCGGAGGCGGCGCGCATGGCCTGCGCGAACTGCTTGGCACGCTGGGCGTAGGAGGTCTCGTTGGCCGCGTACTGGCTGTGGCCGCGCTCCATCGACCACGAAATCTCGTTGCCGAGCTCGAACATGCCCACGTTCTGCTGGGCGACCGGGTACTTCGAGCGGTTCGAGTCGCCGGCGTGGTTGAGGTAGCTGACGTACTGCGCGGCTTCCGTCGGCGTCGAGGTGCCGAAGTTGACGACGTGCATCTGGTCGGCGCCCATCGTGTCGGCCTCGTTCAGCGCGCCGCGGATGTCGTCGTAAGGGTAGCTGGTGGTCTGGTTGAAGGTGTTCAGGAAGTGGAAGCCCGTCATGTACGAGTAGTCGTTGCGGCCGTCGGTGATGCCGTGGCCGACGCGGTACAGGAACTTGCGCTCGCCCCAGGTCGGCGTGAGGGCCTTCATGGCCTGCAGCACCGCCGGGCCGTTCGGGAACTGGCCGCTCACGTGGTTGCGGCAGGTGCCCAGCACGTGCGAGTCCGCCGGGAAGAGCACCTGGTTCGGGCTCACCACGATCGCCACGCCGTTGCCCGAAGGCGCCGTCGTGCCGACCGGCGTCGGATTCGAGACCGGCGCCGTGCTCGGCGCCGTGCTAGGCGAGCTCACCGGCGCCGTGCTCGGCGCGGTCGACGGCGTGCCGCCGCCGCTGCTCGGCGCGGAGGCCGAGACCTTGGGCTGCACTTCGAAGACCATGACCTGCTTGCCGCCGTTGGTGAAGCGGAAGCGCAGATAGCGCGCCGTGCCCGAGAGGTTCTTGGTCTCGACGTTCCAATCCGAGTTGGACTGGTTCGTGAGCTTGGTGGTCCAGGTCTTGCCGTCCGTCGACATGTCCACCGCGTAGGTGCCGACGGGGCTCATCTTGAAGCCCAGCGACGTCACGTTCTGCGTGGAGCCCATGTCGACCGTCAGCGACGGGTTCGAAACCGAGCCGGAGGCCCAGCAGGTCGTGATGTTGCCGTCCACGGCGTTGGCCGGGCTATAGCCCGAGGAACCCGTCGCCGTCAGCTTCATGGGCGCCGAGGGGCCGGTCGACGGAGCGGTGCTGCCACCCGAGGCCGGCGAGGAGCCGGAAGGAGCCGGCGTGCTGCTCGGCGCGGGGGCCGTGCCGCCCGTGGTGCCTTGGGGCTGCACCTCGAAGACCATGATTTGCTTGCCGTAATTGTTCACGAACTGCAGCCGCACGTAGCGGCCGGTCGTGCCCGAGGGCAGGCTCTTGGACTCGACGTTCCAGGAGGTGTTCTTGGCGCCGCTCACGGCGGTGGACCAGCTGGAGCCGTCGTTCGAAACTTGGATGTTGTAGGTGCCCACGTTGGGGTTCACCTTGACGCCCAGCGTGCTGATGGTGGCGCTGCTGCCGAGGTCGAACGAGATCCAGGGGTTGGAAGCGCTGCCGGAGCCCCAGCAGGAGGCGACGTTGCCGTCATAGGCCTGGTGGGCGCTGCCCGCGTTCACCGAGGCCGAGGCATTCGTGAATTTCAGGGCCACCGACTTCACGGTGTATTGCGAATCGCCCTGCATGGTGTCCGGCCCCAGATTCGCCGCGCCGCCGTTCGCGCCTGCCGAGGCAGCGTCGCCGCCGGTCGAGGTAGGCACCGAAGTAGGGCTGCTGCCGCAGCCGACGAGCGTGGCCAGCGAAACGCTGAGGGCCACACCGGCGCTGAGCGCATAGCGATATTTGGTGGTCAAAGTCATGATTCGGAATTCTCTCTTTCTGTGGCGACTCCCGTGGCAGATGCACTCGGGAGACGTCCGTCTTTGAGTCCCCAACTCTGTACCCCTGGGTCTGTAAACATTGCCGTAAGGTCTTAAAACTTTACGATTGGAACCCTTGCCAGGAAGGGCGCTTTAGCCCCATTACTCAACGATCAGAGAAGCCGACACACGGCCGCCGTCCTTGTAACGCCCTGTAAACAAAGCGCCTTTGCGGCCGTGAAAATGACGGTTTTGTGTCGGAATGGTAACGCCGTGTAAACGGAACGAGGCTTCCGACAGGGCGCAGATCGTCTCCGCAGGCCAGTCTTATGGTTTCCGGCAGCGCGTGACGCTCGCTCCGGTAAAGAGAAATGCACCGCGCGAGGGGCTTCCGGCCGCCTCGGAGCAGGCGGGCGTGGAGAGCCGAAGTGTGGTAGATTGTGGGGAATTCAGAACCAAGGAGTCCTGGTCATGCCTCTGCCTACCGTGGCCATCGTGGGCCGCCCCAACGTCGGAAAATCCACCTTCACCAATCGCCTCGTCGGAAGCCGTATGGCCATCGTGCACGACGAGCCCGGCGTCACGCGCGATCGCCAGTACCTGAAAGCGGACTGGAACGGGCGCGATTTCATCGTGGTGGACACCGGCGGCATCGTGCCGGGCGAAAAGCAGGACGAAATCGTGCGTTCCATTCGCGACCAGGCCGAGGCCGCCATGCATGAAGCCCAGGCGATCGTGTTGATGGTCGACGCGCAACAGGGCCTGACGCCCGCGGACGAGGAAGTGGCGGGATTGCTGCGCGCCAGCAGAAAGCCGATTTTCGTCGTCGCCAACAAGGTCGACAACGTGAACATGGAGGCCGAGGCCTCCGAGTTCTACCAGCTGGGCCTCGGCGAGGTGTACCCCGTGAGCTCGATTCACGGCCTGGGCGTCGGCGATTTGCTCGACGACATGGTCAAGGCCTTTCCGCCGGAAGACACCGAAGAACCCGGCGAATGGCTGAAAGTGGCCATCGTCGGCCGCCCCAACGTGGGCAAGAGCTCGCTCACGAACCGGCTGTTGGGCGAAGAGCGCATGATCGTGAGCGACATCGCCGGCACGACGCGCGACGCGATCGACTCGCTGCTGGAATTGGACGACAAGCGCTACATGCTCGTCGACACCGCCGGCATTCGGCGCAAGTCCAAGGTCGATTACGGCGTCGAGCAGTTCTCGGTGGTGCGCTCGCTCAAGGCGATCGAGCGCGCGGACGTCGTCGTGATGGTGATCGACGCGACGTCGGGCGTCACCGAGCAGGATCAGCGCATCGCCGGCATGGCCGACGATGCGGGCAAGCCGACCGTGCTGGTGGTCAACAAGTGGGACCTGGTGCCCAAAGACACCTACACGATGGAGACCTTCAAGAAGGAAATTCAGGACAAGCTGCACCACGTCCACTACGCGCCGATGATCTTCACCTCGGCGCTGACGGGCCAGCGCGTGAGCAAGGTCCTCGAAACCGCCGAGGCCGCGGCTCAAGAAGCGCAGCGCCGCATCACCACGGGCTTGTTGAACGAGGTGATCACCGAGGCGATCGCGCTGCAGAGCCCGCCCTCCAACAAGGGACGCCCGATGCGCGTGTACTACGCCACGCAGGTGCGCGTCTCGCCGCCGACGTTCGTGCTGTTCGTGAACGATCCGGGCCTGGTGTCGCAGAGCTACTCGCGCTATCTGCAGAACAAGATGCGCGAGGCGTTCGGCTTCGTCGGCACGCCGATCCGGCTCGTGTTCCGCGAGCGGCGCGAGAAGGATCGCTTCAAGCGCTAGTATGACCACGCTCGCGCTGCTGGCCATCGGATTGCTCGTGGCCGCCTATTTGCTGGGCTCGCTGCCGTTCGGATTGTGGGTCGTGAAATGGCTCAAGGGCATCGACGTGCGCGAGGTGGGCTCGGGCAACATCGGCACGACCAACGTGTACCGCGCGGCCGGTAAAGGCGCGGCGATCGGCGTTTTTGCGCTCGACGTCGCCAAAGGGGCGCTGCCCGTGGCGCTGGCCCTCGCGCTGCACGCGCCGGGCTGGCTCGCCGTGCTGACGGGCGCGATGGCCATCGTGGGGCACAGCAAGTCGATCTTTCTCGGCTTCACGGGCGGCAAGTCCGTCGCGACCGGCATCGGCACGATGCTCGCGCTCGCGCCGCTCGCGGCGGTGCTGACGCTGGGGGTCTGGGCGATCGTCTTCGCCGCGAGCCGCATGGTCTCCTTGGGCTCGATTCTCGCGGCGATCGCCCTGCCCATG
>DATNPP010000566.1:0-20420 GCA_036703175.1 Oscillatoriaceae cyanobacterium | reverse complement strand
ACCTGGCGGGCGTGCATTTCCGCGATCTGCACCTGTTGTTCGACGAGCAGGCCGAGGCGATTCTCGCGTCGATCGACTTGCTGGCCGAGCGCGTGCGGCGCATCGGCGGCACGACGATCCGCTCGGTCGGACAGATCGATCGGCTGAAGTCGATCGCGGACGACGACGAGGCCTTCGTTCCGGCGCACGAGATGGTGGACCGGTTGATGAAGGACAATCGCCACATGGTCGAGGCCATGCGCGCCGCGCACGACGTCTGCGACGAAGGCCGCGACGTCGCGACGGCCAGTATCCTCGAGACGCTGATCGACGAGACCGAGCGCCGCGTCTGGTTCCTATTCGAGGTGCACCAGGGCTTACAAAAGGTCTGAGGCCGAGCATCGACGTGTGATCGGGCCGCCGCCTTGAAATCTGGGCGGCGCCCGGTTTATAGTAGGCAACTCTCGCACGCCGGGCATGACCATCAATCTCGTCACGCTGGGGGGCTTGGCGCTCCTTCCAGGGCTTCGTCATGGCCTCGACACCGACCACATCCCGGCGGCGCGTAGCAAGTTCCCTTACGCCCGCGTCGTCGCGTCTACCGGGCGCGGACCGACGTAGGTGGATTGCGGGCGCATCAGGCGACCGGTACGCTCTTGCTCGAAGATGTGGGCCGTCCAGCCGGCCACGCGGCCCATGGCGAAGACCGGCGTGAACAATTCCCGATCGAGCCCGACGGCCTCGAGCAGTAGCGCGGTGTAGAATTCGACGTTCGTGTCGAGGGGCCGCTCGGGCTTGTGGCGTGCCAGGGCCGCACGGGCTTCACGCTCGACCGCCTCGGCGAAGGCCAGGCGTTCGGAGCCGCCGCGTTGCAAGCGGCGCACGACGCTTTTGAGCACGTCGGCACGGGGGTCACGCACGCGGTAGATGCGATGGCCGAAGCCCATCAATCGGCGGCCGGCATCCAGTTCGGCTTGAATCCAGTCCGCCGCGCGCTCGGGTGTGCCGATCGCGTCGAGCATGTCGAGCACCGGGCCCGGGGCGCCGCCGTGCAGTGGGCCTTTCAGGGCGCCGAGCGCGCCGACGACGGCGGCGATCGTGCCGGCCTGGGTCGAGGCGATCACGCGCGCCGTGAACGTCGAGGCGTTCATGCCGTGCTCGCAGACGGTGGCGAGATAGGCATCCAGCGCGTAGGCGGCCTCTTCTTCGGGAGTTCGGCCGTGCAGCATGCGCAAGAAGTCCGCGGCGTGGCCGGCGTCCGGATCAGGGGCGATGGGCGCCAGGCCACGCTTCACGCGCGACGTGGCGGCCAAAAACACCGGGATCGCGCCTGTCACCAGGTAGTGGGGCGTCTCGGAATCCGCGTCCGAAAGCCCGGCGAGCCCCAGGCGCAGCGCCTCGATCGCGCTCAAGCGTTTCGCCGGCTCGAAGAGCGGCGCCAGCAATTCGAACGCTTGCCGGCGGGCCGTTCCGAGCGCACGACGCACGCCTTCGGGCGTCTCTCCGATAGGCGACAGGCCTTGCCAGAGACGCGCGGCCAGGCTCTCGAACGGCTCCCGGCCCGCGATCGCCTCCACCGGCGATCCGCGCAGAATCAACCGTCCCGCCGCGCCGTCCACCTCACTCAGGGTGGTCTCGGCCACCACCACGCCGTCCAAACCTGCCTGCATCGCGGGCCTTCCTTTCTGACACGCGCCGGACCTCGTCTCGGCGCTCGGATGGTGTTAGGATAGATCCACGTTGATAGGTGGTCAATCTTGATTTTTAAATCAATATAAGGAGTCCCAGATGTCCGATCCGGCTTACATGAGCGCGCGCGAGGCCGCCGAGGAGCTCGGCGTGAGCCAATCGACGCTGTACGCCTACGTCAGCCGTGGATTGATCCGCTCCGAGGCCGGCAGCACGAATTCGCGCGCCCGGCGCTATCACCGCGCGGACATCGAGGCGCTGGTGCGCAAGAAGGCCCAGCGCCAGGAGCCCGGCCTGGTCGCCGAAGCGGCGCTCGACTGGGGGGCGCCGGTGCTCGAATCCGCGATCACGGCGATCGCCCGTGGGGAGCTTTACTACCGCGGGCACGATGCCGTGGCGCTGGCGCGCACCGCGAGCGTCGAGGAAGTCGCCGGCTTGATCTGGACCGGAGAGCTGGTCCCGGTGCCGGCGACGCCCTGCCCGGGGCTCGCTTCGCCGCGTTGGCGAGCCATTCACGCGCGTATGGACGGCGTGAGCGCCTTCGAGGCCTTCGCCGTGCTCGTGCCGCTCGCGGCGGCGGACGATCCCGCCGCGTACGACACCCGGCCGGTCGCCGTCGCTTCAACAGGCGCACGGCTCTTGCGGTTGTTGCTCGCGATCGCGACCGACGGCGCGCCCTCGCCGGACGGCTTTGCGGTCACGCTCGCGCGTCACTGGGCGCCAAAAGCGCCGGCAGCCGAGGCGCTGCTCTCGGCCTGTTTGATTCTGGCGGCCGATCACGAGCTGAACGTCTCCGCGTTCACGGCGCGCTGCGTGGCCTCCGCCGGCGCGACGCCCTATGCCGTCATCGCGGGGGGGCTGGCGGCGTTGTCCGGCGCGCGGCACGGCGGGCACGCGGATCGCGTCGAGGCGCTGTTGCGCGAGGTGGGAGAACCGCCACAGGCGCGTGTGGTCCTCGCTGATCGCTTGCGACGCGGCGAGGAGATCGCGGGCTTCGGGCACACGCTCTATCCGCTCGGCGATCCGCGCGGCCGGGCGCTGTTGGCGCTGTTGCGCGAGCATATGCCCGACTCGCCGGGCCTGGCGCTGGCCGAGTCCGCCGTCGAGGCCGTCGAGGCCCTGACGGGGGAGCCGCCGACGATCGATTTCGGACTGGCGGCGATCGCCCGCGCGCTCGGTTTGCCTTCGCGCTCGGCGATCGCGCTCTTCGCGATGGGCCGGGCGATCGGCTGGATCGGGCAGGCGATCGAGCAGTATGCCAATGGGCGCTTGATCCGCCCGCGAGCCCGTTACGTGGGGCCCGCCATCCCCGAGAGTACCGCGAGCGATGGAACCTGAGCCGGTCGCAGGCCCATCCGCCGCATCAGGCCGGCACGACCAGCTCGAAATCCGCCTTGGTGGCGCCGCACTCGGGGCAGGACCAATCCTCGGGAATGTCCTCCCACTTGGTGCCGGGCGCGATGCCCGAGTCCGGATCGCCCTGGGCTTCGTCGTAGACGTGGTTGCAGGCCTGGCAGATGTATTGACGCATGAGAGGCTCCTTTCATAAGTCGCACCGGCCGGCGCGACGGGATGCGGGTGGACGAGAATGGACTAGCGCAGCAGGGCCAGGAACTCCGCGCGGTTTTCACTCCGGCGGAACTCGCCTTCGTAGGCGGAGGTCACCATCGAGGCGCCCTCCTTGCGCACGCCCCGGCAGCTCATGCAGCCGTGGGCGGCCCGAATCATCACCGCCGCGCCGCGCGGCTCGAGATGTTGCATCAGGGCTTGCGCGACTTCTTGGGTCAGGCGCTCTTGAATTTGCAGGCGCCGCGCAAAGCAATCGACCAATCGAGCGAGCTTCGAGAGGCCGACCACCCGGTTGCCGGGCAGATACGCCACGTGGGCGATCCCCTCGAACGGCAGCCAGTGGTGCTCGCAGAACGAGTGGAAGGGGAGGTCGCGCAGCAGCACCATCTCCTGATAGCCCGCGACTTCCTCGAACGTGGTCGCGAGGATGTCCGACGCGTCCTGCCGATAGCCGACGAAGAGCTCGCCCCAGCTCTTGAGGATGCGCGCCGGCGTGTCCACGAGCCCCTCGCGATCGGGATCCTCACCGATGTGGTAGAGAAGAGTCCTGAGCGCCTCGTGCGCCTCGTTCTGGCGGGGTTCGACCACGCGTAATTCCACGGCCATCGTCTACTCTCCTGGTCGGCGGGGCGCGCACGCGGGCGCGTCCGGTGGTATGCGAGATCTGAGGAGCTGAGCAGCATCATAGATCAAGCGGACGGCTTTTGCAATATTTTTATTTCAAAAGTGTCGGAAAGAGCTGGCCGCTCGTTCTGAACGCGCCATTGCCGATGGGCGCTCACGCCGCTTGTCGTGCGGACCGGCGGCGTGGCATGGTAGGGATGCGGCCGGATCGCGCCGTCGGATCGTCACGTCGCAGAAGCGGAGGCATGCCCATGACCAGCCTGATTACCCAGGCGGTGCCGTTCTTCTTCCTGCTGATCGGCCTCGAGACGGCCTACAGCCTGATTTTTCGAAAAGGCCTTTACCGCCTGGACGACGCGATCGCCTCTTTGAGCTGCGGCGCCGGCCAGCAGGTGCTCGAGGTGTTTTATCTCGGCGCCATGTTGCTGCTGTACACCGCGATTTACGATCACGCGCGCGTCCTCTCGCAGCCCGGGCAAACGCCCCTCACGTGGGCGATCGCGTTTCTCGGCGTGGACTTCGGCTATTACTGGTTCCATCGGGCCAGCCACCGCGTCGGCCTGCTCTGGGGCGCCCATGTGACGCACCATCAGTCCGAGGAGTACAACCTGACCACGGCGCTGCGCCAGGATGCCTTCGAGAGCGCCTTCAGCTACCTCTTCTATTTGCCGCTCGCGGTGCTCGGCGTGCCGCCGCTGGTCTTTCTCGTGGTGCGACAGATGCAGATGATTTACCAGTTCGGGGTGCACACGCGGGCGGTCGGCCGGTTGGGGCCGTTGGAATGGCTGTTCACCACGCCGTCGCATCACCGGGTGCACCACGGCAAGAATCCGCGCTACCTCGACAAGAACTTCGCGGGGGTGTTCATCGTCTGGGATCGCCTGTTCGGGACGTTCGAGCCGGAGACCGAGACGGTCGTGTACGGGACGGTCAAACCACTCGCGAGTTGGAACCCCGTGCGCGCGAATCTGAGCGTGTGGTGGGGACTGGTTCGGGACTCGGTTCGCATGCCGGGCTGGGGCGAGCGCCTGGCGCTCTGGCTCAAGCCGCCCGGCTGGCAACCGGCGGCACTCGGCGGCCCATTGGCCGTTCCAGAGGTGGACGCGGAGAATTACGCCAAGTATGCTCCCGGCGCGCCTGGGACGCTCGCAGCGTTTGCAACGGCTCAGTTCGTGCCGGCGATCGCAGCGACGGTATTCTTACCGACCGTCGGCCCCGGACTCGCTCCAAAGCTTGCGCTGGCGCTTCTGCTCGTCTGGACGCTGGTCGACGTCGGCGGACTGTTCGAGGGTAAAGCCTGGGCCCTCGGTGCGGAGTTCGCCAGATTGGGGGCGATCGCCCTGATGGCCGTGCTATGGCCGGGCCTGCCCATGCCCGTGCAGATCGGCGTCCTTTGCGCGTCGGCGGCCATGACGGTTTGGCTATTGATGCTGCGCTCCCGGTTCAGCCAAGGGAAACCGGCAGCCGCACCGGCGCCGTAGCGATCGCACCGAGTAGCAAAGTGACGGTACGGGGATTCGAACCCCGGTCACCTGGTTGAGAACCAGGTATCCTGGACCTCTAGACGATACCGCCGCAGTGGGCCGGGCAGGACTCGAACCTGCGAACCCCAGTGGGGAACTGCTTTACAGGCAGCTGGCTTTGCCGCTCACCCACCGGCCCAGAGTTCTGCCGGGTGGCCTCGAACCACCGCCCCCGCCCTTATCGAGAGCGTGCTCTTCCGACTGAGCCACGGCAGATTAGTGAGGAAGGAGGGAGTCGAACCCTCAACGTCCTTGCGGACACCTGGGTCTGAGCCAGGCGCGTCTGCCAGTTCCGCCACTTCCTCATGGGGAGAGAGGCCTCGTGCCGAGGCGCCTCTCGCGACATTAGCTTTGCGAAGATTCTTTGGCCTTCAATCGTTCGGCAACTTCGACCACCAGGTCGGCATGTCCAACGGAACCCCCCAATTCCTCGGCAAGCCACGTCAGGTCTTCGCCGACGGGCAGATCTGAAATTGGCGTGAAATCCGAGACGAAACACCAGTTGTCGCCGAAGATTGCCTTGATCACGCGCGTGGCATAGACGCCGAGTTCTCGTAGTCTGTGCTGTGAGCCGATCTCTATTTTGCCTAGATGCTTGATCAATTCCGGTATTTGGATGATTTCATTCAAGTCGGGACCTTCCATCTCGGATCAACTCCTTTCTCATTCTTTTGAACTGCGCAACACCCCCGATAGGGTGGCTGGGGGGAATCGAACCCACCATCACCTGATTCACCGTCAGGCCGCCTACCATTGGCGTACAGCCACCACAGGCTCCGGGACAGGGATTCGAACCCCGCTTTCCTGATTCAGATTCAGGCGTCCTGCCGCTAGACGATCCCGGAAAATGGTTCCCCCTCGTGGATTCGAACCACGCTTCACGCATTCAAAGTGCGTTGTCCTACCGCTAGACGAAGGGGGAGCGTCATGACGGTGTCGTTGAGCGGGTTGCATGCCGCTCACCTCCTTTCTCGTAAGTGGGATACCAGTGGACCCAGTCGGACTCGAACCGACCGCCTCCTGTGTGCAAAGCAGGCGCTCTTCCAGATGAGCTATGGGCCCATAGAGCACGCAGCGGGAGTCGAACCCACGGCCTCCACCACGGCGAGGTGGCGCTCTGCCGGCTGAGCTATGCGTGCATGGCGGTCCCAGGGGGTTCCGACCCCCCTTCTCCTGATTGACAATCAGGTGTCCTAGCCAGTGGACGATGGGACCTTGAAATCAGCTTTCGAAGTGCTTGGGAAAAGCCTCCGGGGCAAGGGTCGAGAACGTTACTTTAGGTGTCCTGCCACTAGACGACAGGCCCGAGAGCCTGGCGGGAGTCGAACCCGCGTCACCTCCGTGCAAGGGATAACCGTTCATCTTCGGCCCCGAAGACCATCCCAGCTCTCCCCGAGAGCCGAGCGAAAGGAGAGTGCCCGGTGATTGAGGCAAGCCGAGGCTCACCGGGCGAAGCCAGGGCAGCACCTCTCGGCGCGACCCAATTCAGGGACTACAATCGACCGGCTGCGAAATCGGCCAGCAACTGGGGCGTGGCCGTGTCGAAGCCGACGACGTCGAGCATGCCGGCGTCACGGGGATCGGCGATGGTGTACGTATTGGCCACCATACCGACCACCATCAGCTTGGCGGGAATCCCGCGCCGCTCGCGGTACCGCTGAAGCGCCTGCGTCGGGTGGATCTGGCCGAACCAGGTCTCACTGTCCGTGAGGACCATGAATGCGTCCGCATCCACCTTCTTCTCGAGCGCCCAGAGCATCGGCAACGCGCAATCCGTGCGGCCGAAGGGGAGATCGCTCGTCGCCTTCACGACGTCGTCCAGGCGCTGCCTGGGCGAGATGGTGAGGGGCACCATCTTGTCGCTGAAAGCCACCAACGTGGTCTCCTTCTCGGTCGCCGCCGTGACGAGCGCCATGGCCGCCGCGGCGACCCTGGGGCTCAGACCCGGCACACCGGCCACCTGGCCGCCGCCCATCGAGCCGGAGACGTCGAGCGCGATCACTAACCGCTTGCCGCTGGGCTCGACGTTGCCGAACGCCAGGTAGAAAGCGTCGTTGAGCGCGTCCACGACCTCCGTGACCGGCTCCCACTGGCCGCTGCCGCGCATGCCCCTGCCTTGCTGGTAGGTAATCAGCGCTGCGAACAGCTTGAAGGGGTGCAGCCGAGCCTTGCGAATGCGCTGGGCATCGCGCAGGCGCTCGACCACGAGCCGGCTCGCCGAAGAACGAGGGCCGAGCAGACCGACACGCGTCATGGTCGCCAGGTTGCGCACCATGGCCTCCATGGGCATGTCCGCCAGCAAAGCCTCCCAGACCTTGGCCTCCGTCAGCCACTCCGTGGGCAGTGCCTCGCGGGGCAGGCGGTACGACGTGACGAGCTTCGTCACGTCCGCCACCTCGCGCGCCGCGCGCACGGCCTGGACGGCCTCGAGAAGCGGAATGCCGGGGGACTCGATCGAGGGCGCCTCCGCCACGTTCTTCCGGGTCGCCCACTTGTAGAGCACACCGTGCTCGGGGGTGAGCGGCACCGGGTGAGCGAGGCGCAGGGCGTCACGGTGGCTCCAGCCGTCGCGGGACTGGTACTTGACGAGCTGGTAAGCCAGCTCATCCGGCTGTTTGCCGTTGTACCAGGACCCCACGGCCCGGCGGAGGCCGCGACCCCAGCCCCGGAAACCCTCGACGTAGGCCAGGAAGTGGAACAGGTGCGTGCCGATGCGCGCCACGCGGGGCAACGCCTCGAGCGCCGAGCGCTTGACCTCCGGGGTGCCGAGGGCCGTCGCCATGGCGAGGGCGAAGAGGGCCGGGTCGTTCTTGGGTGCCCGACCAGCCTCGCTGATCTCGACCACGCGGCGGACCACGCGCAGACCGTCGGCCTGCAGGGCCTCGAGAACGGCTTGGGCGTTCTCGCGCGTGAGCTGTCGCTCGGAAACGTAGTAGGTGCCGCCGTCGGTCCCCAGAATAAGGAAGCGATCGAGGCGCCCCCACACGTCCAACTCCCAGGCGTAGCCGCCGGCGGAGTTCGCCACCTGGCCGGCGCCCGGGATGGGCGCGTCCTGGCGCGTGACGCGGAGGGAGAAGTGCTTCAAGAAGTTCTGCATGGGGGACCTCCTTCCGGCGAGGTGTCGGCCGGCAAATGGGCGCAAGAAAAGGGAGACGGGCAAAGGTGCAGTGGACGTTCTCGCTTTCGCGAGGCGGGGACTCGAACCCCGGGCTTTCGCCCTCGCCAGGTAATCCACTTGCTCCGGCCCGTCTCCCTATATTGGAGAGACTGGTTATTTGGGAATCACGGGCCTCAGGAACCGTCCAGTTCCGATGGATGAGCAAATCGATCTCGGGCTCGACCTTGTTCGGCATAGGCCGCGGCGGTCGGTTTCAGGGTTTGGAAAATGCTTGGCATACGAAAACTCCTTCAAGTGCGCCATCTGGGATTCGAACCCAGGACGCCTCGCTTAAAAGGCGAGTACTCTGGCCGCTGAGTTAATGGCGCAGAGCGGCAAAATAAAAGGGAGCGGGCGAATTGGCGAAAGGGGCCTCGCATTCGCGAGGGGTGGGTTTCCAGCCCACCGGTTCAGTGGGGATAACCCTTTCGCTCCGGCCCGCCCCCGAAATGGGAGGCTGAGAATTCAGTCGTCGACGCTTATCAGCTGGCGTCCACTCCGAGCAGGAGCGAGATGCTACCGTGGCCTTTATCCGCTTGCGAATAAAATGCCGGCAGGTTTGGATTCAGTTGGAATTCAGTCATCTCTGCGGTCCTGCTGAAGTCGGCTCTATGGAGCCAGGAATTGGCATGGGCAAGGATTTGCTTCTGGGGTCTATCTTAAAAGGATAACCCAGGGCAACGGCCCACATTCTATTGATTACACACTGAAGATAGATTGTCAATAGATTTTCTAAAATTTGCTGGATTTGTTTTTATTCTCAGATCGTCCTTTATTGCATTCAACCTATTTGTATTTGCTAAAATTGTTGGCAGCTCAATTAGCAGTTATTCCATTTCGGAATAACTGCTAATTGTTGAGGCTCTAAGAGCTGGCTTTGGCTTTGCCCTTGCGGTGCGAGCCAAAGGGCTCATCGTTGCCCTTCATTGAGCCGATCGGGTAGCAGCGCGCCACCACGGCCGCGAGACCGCAGTGTTGAACCGCCCGGAGCACGTCGTCCATCGCCTTGTAGGCGGCCGGCGCCTCGTCCAGCGGGGTGTGGCGGCAGTTCACCAGGATGTCCCTGGCGTCCATCTCCGCATCCACCTGGCCCTGGTCGAGGAGCTTCCGCGCCGCCGCTCGGCTCATCCGACGGCCTGCGCCGTGGTTGATCGAGTAGAACGAGGAAGCCGCGCCGTCGAGACCCACCTGGATGGCCGAGTAATCGCCCATGGAGCCCGGGGTGATCACCGGATGGCCGGTGTTCGCCCACATGGTCTCCGCGAGTGCCGGGTGGCCCGCCGGGAACGCCCGCGTGGTGCCCTTGCGGTGCACCAATCGCAGATTGCCCTCGGCGTCCGGCTCCCACTGGGCCAGGTTGTGGCTGATTTCGTAGAGCAGGCTCACTCCCGCGTGCGGAAGCACCGTCTCGACGGAGTTTTTCACAACCCGGGCCATCAGCAGCCGGTTGGCCAGCGCGTAGTTGGCACCCGCCGCCACGTAGCGCATGTACTGCTTCGCGACGTCGGAGTCCACCGGCGCGTGCACCAGCTCGCGGTCCGCGTACGGCTCGTCATGGGTGTCGTTGTACTCCTGGAACGTCTTGAACGCCCACTCGCCCAACGCATGGCCGAAGCCGCGCGAGCCGGAGTGCACCATGACGGCCAGCTGACCATCGAACAGGCCCCACTGCTGGGCGATCGCCCTCAGCGCCTCGTCATCCGCCAGCTTGATCTCCTGCAGCTCGATGAAGTGGTTGCCCCCACCGAGCGTGCCGAGCTGATGGAAGCCGCGCTGCGCTTTCGCGGGCGCCTCGCCCAATCGAAACCAGCGATCCTCATGGCGAGGATTGGCGGGCATCGCATGGGTGGAGCGCTCGCAGCGATCGGCCCAGGCGTGCGGCACCAGGCCGTGCTCGACCAACGCGTCCGCGCCGCGGTTGACCACGGCCTCGAGCAAGCCCTGCGTCAGCTCCACGTCGTGGGTGACGGACTTGCCCTCGCCCATGGCGATGCCGCGGTCGATCGCGTCCATGACGCGCCGGCGCAGCACGCGGTCCTTGAGGGTACTCGCGGGAACGTTGGTGGTGTACACGGCCATGCCGCAGCCGATGTCGTAGCCCACGGGACCGGGGATCACCCGATCCGTGGACACGACGACGGAGCCGATGGGCGCGCCGTAGCCGCTGTGGCAGTCCGGCAGCATGCACACGTGCTCCACGCCGGGCGTGGCCGCGGTGTTGCCGGCCTGACGGAACACGTCCTGCTCGACGGTCGCCAAAAGCGGCTCGTCGAGGAACATGCGCACCTTGTCGTTGTGGGGCATCGGCTTGAAGTTCTGCATAGGGCCCTCCTGGAGCGGCTCCAGAAAGGCGGCCGAGGCGGTATGCAGCAAGCGCAAAAAACGGTTCGAGGCCGTCTGTCGCGAGCGCTGCTCGCTTCGGACCGCCTCAATCGAATGGGATGACCTGGAATTCTGTCTATTGAGGCGTTCGGTCCGGAAAGCCGGTACCCGATTGGGATGGCGTCCCAATGGCGGCGTGCAGGCTCAAATTGGTTTCAAGTTTGAACTGTGCCGTCATGGCCATCCTGCCTTCATCGACGCATTACTGCGTCAAAAGCCTCGCGCTTCTCGTTCGCGTTGGGACCTGCCCAAAACGAGGGAGATCCACCTTGGCACAATGGCGCAAAGATGTCAAGCGCTTTCGAAGCAAGACCGTGTCCCAGAAGTTTCCCGGAGGGAGTCGAGCATTCCTCCGCACAAGGAGCCGGCCGGAATTTAAGCAAACGAAATGTCGACGTAACGATCAGATAAACAACTCATCCGATCATTTTAGAGTTGAAATTGGTATTGGTTGCATGGATAATGAGAAGACGCCCGCTTGTTTGCGCCGACGCACGCGAGCGTTCGTATACTTTGGCGTGGGATTTGTCTTTTTTGCTTTAAGTGCTCAAGACACTATCGTCTTGGCAGAACGTGTCCTGGTGGTGGAATGATGCCAAAGAGAGAGAAACTCGCTGCAAAGGGGGGCAGCTGGGTTCTCGCCGCACTTCTATCTCTGCTTCCGTTGTTGGTCGCCAGTTGCTATGGGCGGCCAACGTTCACGGCGCACTTCGGCATCATTTTGGATCCCCCGGTCGTTGTCGCCGTTAAACCCAGCCCCTTCGGGGGAGGCGTTCGCGATTCCGGTGGCGGCGCGCCGCAGCAAGCGGCCGTACCTGGCTCCACCTCAGGCGGCAGCGGTGGAGGAGGTTCTGGCCGAGGTCGGCCGTCAGGTTCTGGTCTCTCGGTCTTGACGCAGGAGCGCTTGGCGGTTCAGGCACTTGCCGGCACGGCGACCAGTGGCTTGGCCCTGGGCAGTAATGCATCGTCTGCCGAGATCGAATCGATCGCCGGCATCACGACTGCTCCGGACGGGACGGCCTACGTGTGCGATCCGCTCGGAAACCAAATTCGAGCCATTCCTCCAAGTGGACCGACCTTTGTCGCTGCCGGGGCCGGAGATGGTTCTGCTGGTTTCATCGGAGACAATCTGACCGCCAACGCCGTACGCCTGGACACGCCGATTGGCCTGGTGCGCGACAACCTGTCGGGCGCATTGATTTTTTGCGACAGTGGCAACGATCGGATCCGCTACTTCACGGTCGGAGGCCGCATTTATACGCTGGCCGGCGGGGGATTGGACTCTTCCGACGAGGTGCCCCACGCGCTGCACGCTGCATTACAACAGCCTTTTGGCCTTGCGACGGACAGCATGGGGAACCTTTACTTCACGGAACGTGGCAGTGGGCGGGTGCGCCTGCTCTCCTCGGCGGACCATTTGACCACCCTGGCGACGTTCGCCACCGGCACGGTGGGGCCCCTGGCGGTCAGCGCGGATGGCTCGCATCTCTGGGTCGGAGTCGGAGACTCGGTGCAGATGATCGCCTCACCGAGCGCCACGCCCGCCCAGGTTTTTCAGGCGCCCGGAGATGTCATTACCGGACTGGCCTACGATCAGGTCAATTCCCTCTATGCGGAGCAGACGTCGGCGACGCCCTTCGGGGCTTCCGCGAGCGTTTTGACCGGCTTGACGCTTGGGGCCGATGGCAAGGTTCTTACGGGCACGACCCCGGAAGTGCTTGCAGGCACTGGCGCTGGATCCGCCAACCCACTGGATTACGCCGTTTCTACGCAACCCGTTGCCGATGCGCGCACCCAATTGCTGGCCGGAGGCGGCTATTGTTCGCTCTACATCGATTTGTACAACGCTGCCGCTCCGTCAATCCAATCTGGCACCCTCTATATGGGCAACACCCTCGCAACTAGCCCGGGGTGGGCCCAGTTGCTGACGTTGGTGCATTCATGACTTACGCATGCGTGGCCCGTTCCGTGGTGCTCGGCGTCTTGATTGCCTGCGCTGGCTGCACCATGCCGCGAGGTCCCCTGCCGACGATGATTCTGTCGAAGTTCGCCGCGAAGGCGGATCTGGTCGTGCGCACCGGGCCAATGTCGACGTACCGCGTGAGTTACCTGGTAGGCGCACAATGGAATGCCGTGTCCGGCACGCTGCTAAAGGACGGCAAGACTATCGCCACAGCTTCGGGCGTAGCGACGACGGATGCGTCAACCCATGCGCGTTCCGCGTCGCTGAGCTTCAGCGGCCTTGCGCCCGGCGCCGGGTACAGCTTGCAACTTTCGTTCTCGCTCACCCGGCCCGGCGAGTCACCGCTGGCTGAAGGCACGTCGACCAAGGACAATTTGACGCTCGCGGCCGGCGACAACCAGGTTGAGCTCGATGCGCAGCCTCAGGTGATGCCCTCGTTTTCACCGGGCGCGCCATTGGGCGCTTATGTTGAATCCATGCCTGCAAACGGAACCCAAGGGATGATCAACAGCGTTGTTGACGTGGTAGCAGGTATCCACAACGATTATTTTTACATCGACGACGGCGCCGTTCACCACATTTACTATGACGCGACTGGGGCGATGACGACCGCGACAATCGCCGGCGCCTCGGGACCCCTGGGTATGGGCAACGTCGATGGCCCGGGCGCACTGGCGCGTTTCAATAATCCGACCAAGCTGCTGGTTGCCCGGGACGGCAGCGTCTACGTCTCCGACAACGACAATTACGAGATCCGCAAGATTTCATTCGATGCGCAGGGGGCGGCCAACGTGACGACAGTGATTGGCACGGGGGCTTCAGGGTTTCAGGATGGTCCACCCGCCTCGGCCCAATTGGCATACCCGGCGCAAATGGCGTTCGACCCGAACGGCAATATCGTGTTCGCAGATACTTCCAACAACGCGATACGCCTTTTGACGCTTACAGGCCCCGGCGCACCATCCCTGACGACCATTGCCGGCAGCACATATGGGCATCGAGACGGCCCGGCCAGCCAGGCCTTGTTCTGGGCCCCGGAGGCGGTGGCGGTCGATAAGGCGGGCCGCATTTTTGTCGGCGAATCCGGAAAGCCGGATGTTCGCATGCTCACGCCATCGTCCGGAAGCTACGTGGTTTCGACGCTCGCTGGGACCGGCGGTTATGGGGAAACGGATGGTCCCGGTTCGTCGGCCACGTTCAACGGCATCGGATCTCTCGTAGTGGATGCCAGTGGCGATTTGATGCTCTTTGACCGCAGGGTGCGCAAAGTCGTGATCGATCAGAATGGCGCAGCGACCGTAACGACGCTGGCCGGCCAAGGCTCGGTTGCCGATGCAGATGTTCCAGCGGCGAATGCAACTCTTTCGCCGCTCGCCACCCTCGCACTGGATACCGACGGCAGCCTGTTGATAGGCGATGGACCGGTGATTCAGCGCCTCACGGATCCCGGCGCCGCCGATTCCATGCTGGTGCGCATCGTCGGCACATACCCTGTGGATCCGCGGTTCACGTATCCGCGCCCTACTCCTGCCGATGGCCATCTGGATCAATCGGACTTCGCGCCGGCCGGGTTGGCGTGCGATGCCAGCGGAAGCGTTTACGCCATCGAGGGTGACACGGACTACATGGCCGAATTTTCTGGCGGCAAGCCAACGGCTGCCATCCAGCACCTGACTCCCGCTGCGCCTGAGTTCAACAACGACAACGACGAGTATCCAAAGATCTACGAGCGATCGAGCCTGGTAACGCGCGATGGGTTGACCTTTTACTATGCTCATCCTGATTCCGGATGCATCCGGAGGATTACACGCTCTTCTTTGGATTCCGCCAGCACGACGGTGACGTTCGTGGCCGGAACACCAGGGACCTGGGACGGGCTTCGAGACGGGCCCGGCTCCGTAGCGTTATTCTATGCGCCCTCGGCATTGACCTACGGGCCGAATGGTGCGCTCTATTGTGGCGATAATATGACAGTTCGAAGACTTGACTTTGACGATGCTGGAAACGCCACCGTCACGACCTTGGCTGGCACTATCTCGAAATACCAAGATGCCGATGGTCCCGCAGCGACTGCCGGGTTTTCCCAAATCCAAGCGATGGTGTTCGATAGTAAGGGCGATCTGTTGGTCGCGGATGATTCCGGCGTCCGTAAAGTCACGTTCAACCCCGATGGAAGTGCCAACCTCGTGAGCACGCTTCTGCAAGGAGCAACCGACTTTGGCACGACGCCGGTTACCTTAACAGCCATGGTGATTGATGAGCAAGGCAATCTTTACGTTGCCTCGAGTTCGGCGATTTTCAAAGTTGTGATGGACCAGCATGACCAGCCCCACGTCAGTCTTTTCGCAGGAGGCACGCCGGGCTTCGCCGACGGCCCAATTTCGAGCGCGCGGTTCAACGGTATCAGCTCATTGGCGTTTGACCCACGAGGCTATCTTTTTGTATCAGACAGCCAAAACTGGCTAGTTCGTCGCATCACTCTGAATTAGCTTGCTGGACACCACGTTAATTTGATGAGGCGCGATTTACCGCGCCGCTGATTCAGGACCTGCCAAGGAACAAGCGGCGACGCAGACGAACGTGAACCATACCACGACCGGCGCCAAATTGAGCGGCGGCCTAGCGCCGGGCCCGCCTGGTCTCACGGACATGGGCACGCTTGAGTGCCTAAAATCCCAGGATCCAGCAATTGTATCGTGCCGGGGTAGGATGCTCGTGACGTGCTCCCAGAAAAGGTGACCAAGCGAGCATAGAAATCGCGGGTACAAGCCTCAAAGGAGGAAGGCCCGTGAAAAAGAGTCGTCACTCTGTCGAACAGATCATCGCCACGCTCAAGGAAGTCGAGGCGGGACGGCCCATTGCCGACGTCGTTCGGGAAAAGAACATCTCCCAGGCGACCTTCTACGCCTGGCGGAGCAAGTACGGCGGAATGGATGTCTCCGAGGCCAGGCGATTGAAAGACCTGGAGGACGAGAACCGGCGCCTGAAGCAGCTCGTCGCCGACCAGGCCCTCGACATTCAAGCGCTGAAGCTGGTCAACTCAAAAAAATGGTGAGCCCCGCGATCCGCAGACAGGCAGCGCAGCTCCTGCAGGACGCCTTGGGCGTCAGCGAGCGCCGGGCCTGTCGGATCGTCGGGGCACACAGAAAGACCGTCCGCTACGTCAGCAAGAAGCAGGACTCCGAGTTGGTCGAGCGCATCAAGACTATTGCCCTAGCCAGACCTCGGTTCGGCTACCGCCGGATCACCGTGTTGCTGCGCCGCGAGGGCGTGGCGGTCAACCACAAACGAGTCTATCGGCTTTACCGCCGAGAGAACCTCGCTGTGCGCCGCAGGAAGCGGCGGAAGTACGTGGCGATGCCTCGCGTGCTTCCCGGTGCTCCGACGCGCCCCAATGAGCGCTGGAGCCTCGATTTCGTCAGCGATTCGTTGACCGACGGTCGCAGCTTCCGCGTGCTGAACGTCGTCGACGACTACACCCGAGAATGCCTCGTGGCCTGCGTCGACCTGTCATTGCCAGGAGCGCGTGTCGCCAGGGAACTCGAGCGCGTCGTCGAGCTGCGCGGTAAACCCGCCGTGTTGTTGTGCGACAACGGCCCCGAGTTCACCAGTAAAGCCCTCGATTGCTGGGCCTACGAGCACGGGATCGCCATCGACTTCATCAAGCCCGGCAAGCCCACCCAAAACGCTTACTGCGAGAGCTTCAACGGACGCATGAGGGACGAATGCCTCAACCAGTACTGGTTCCGCACGCTCAACGACGCTCGCAGGATCATCGAAGCCTGGAGAACTGACTACAACGAGGT
This sequence comes from Oscillatoriaceae cyanobacterium, assembly GCA_036703175.1. GTDB lineage: Bacteria > Cyanobacteriota > Sericytochromatia > S15B-MN24 > JAQBPE01 > DATNPP01. Next base: position 3,728 of record DATNPP010000566.1, on the reverse strand, counting down.
TCGGCCCCACAGTGCGATCGGTTCGCAAACGCCTTCCGAATTCGCACGTTCTCGATATCAGCAATTAACCGCGGTTTCCAGTTAGCGATGGTCACCAAACTGGTGCAACGTCACTCGAACGTAGCAAAGAGACGTTCGAGCATGCGCAAGCCCTTCCAGTTCTTAATGGTTGCCTGCCTCTCGGCGGGGCCGGCCGTTCCGGCTTCTGCACCACAGCCACACCCTCGTGATCACCGGCGACAGCTTCAGGCTGCGTCAGAAGAAGCGTTCGGGCTTACTCGGAAAGTCCCAGGCCGGGGCCGTGCCCCAACCCATCACCCAATGAAGCAGGGGGTCAGTTTTAGTGACGCAAAGGGGTCAATTTTTCCTGTCGCTTGACACCGGCGGTTTTCGGTGTTGCTTGTGAGGTGATCTACGAAGGTTTTGCGTTGGCCGACCTCTATTGCACCGCCGAGTGCCACAACGCGGCCCTCATCCCTCCGAAGGGGCGCCTAAGGATTAGTATGGGCGAGTGTGCTTTACCTGGCGGTATCCGCGGGGACGTCCGGACGCTCGTTCAGCCCCATACTCTGCCGACCGAACGCGCGGCCTAGCTTCGCAATCTCACGCTCGATGGCCGGTATGTGTTGGCGCGCCTCGCGGGCGACCAGGAATTCCCACATTTCGCCGACGAAGAGCGGCCGGAAGGCCTCGAAGAGCGCCAGCACCGGCGGCACGTGGATTTTGCGCCGGCGGGCCGCGATGCCGTCGGCGATCGCCTCGGCGCATTCCTCGACCGGCCGCACGCTGTTGAACGGCCACGGCAGGCGGTCGAGCAGGCCCGCGAACGCCGTCAGCTCGGATTGCTGGTCGCGCACCAGGTCCGTGTCGATCCAGGCCGGATGGGCCACGCCGACCGCCACGCCCTTGTGCGCGACCTCCATGCGCAGCGCGCTGCCGAAGTGCTCGACGGCGATCTTCGAGGCCGAGTAGGCCGCGAGGCCGGGAAACGAGACCAGGGCGGCGGCCGAGGAGATGATCAGCAGATAGCCGCGGCTCTCCGTGAGGTGGGGCAGGGCGGCGCTCGCCGTGCGAATCACGCCGTTGAGGTTCACGTCGATCGTCCGCACGAGCGCGTCGGCCGGATTGGCGGCCACGGTGCCGTTGTTGGCGATGCCCGCGTTGGCGACGACCACGTCGAGGCCGCCCAGGGACGCGACGGTGCCGGCGATCGCCCGCTCCAGCGCCGATTGGTCCGTCACGTCGCATTCGAACCAGGCATGGGCCGGCCCCAACTCCTCGGCCAGGGCCGCGAGCCGCTCGGGCTCGAGCCCCACGAGCGAGACGCGCGCGCCACGGGCCGCGAGCGTCCGCGCCGTCTGCGCGCCGATGCCGCGGGCCGCGCCCGTGATCAGCACGACCTTGTTCCGCAATTCCATCGTCATCCTCCAACCGGCAGGGGCGCCGGCGTCTCGAAGCGGTAGGCGGATTCGTCGAAATGCGCGAGGCGCCACTCGAACTCGGCCACGAAGCCCGGCCAGAGCGACGAGTTGCGGCCGGTGCGATCGCGGTACCAGCTGCGGCAATTGGCGCCGAGCCAGACGGTGCCTTCCATCTGGCGATCGACCTCGGCGACGAAAGCGGCCATCGCCAGCGGGCTCGGCTCGAGCGCGAGCGCCTTGCGGCGGCGGGCGGCGTCCAGGCAGTGCAATACGTGGTCGAACTGGCGCTCCATCATCATCAGCACCGACGTGTGGCCGAGGCCGGTGTTGGGGCCGAGCAGCAGAAACAGGTTCGGAAATCCCGTCACCGTCGTGCCCAGATACGCTCGGGGGCTGCCGTCCCAGGTCTCGGCGAGCGTGCGCCCGGTTCGCCCGCGCACGCGCCGCGCGAAGGGCGTCTCGGTGACCTGAAAGCCGGTGCCGAAGATGATCGTGTCCGCCTCGCGCAGCGTGCCGGCCTCGGTGAGCACGCCGTTCGGGGCGATCGCCGCGATGCGCTCGGTGACGACCTCGACGTTCGGCTTCGTCAGCGCCGGCAAATAGTCGCTGGAGAGCAGGATACGCTTGCAGCCCATCGCGTAGTTCGGCGTGAGCTTGGCGCGCAACGCCTGATCGGGCACGCTCACCGCGAGGTGGTGATGTACGACGCGCTCGGCCAGGGCCATTACCTCGGGATTGCGGAAGCCGAAGACGTAGAGCTCGCGCTGCAAGTAGATCGCGAGGCGGGCGAGCGTCTGCGCGGGCGGCCAGGCCTTCAACAGCCACTGCTCGAGCGGCGTGATGGGACGATCGATGCGCGGCAGTATCCACGGCGGCGTGCGCTGATAGACGTCCAACTGCGCCACATGCGGTTGAATCGCGGGCACGAACTGGATCGCCGAGGCGCCCGTGCCGATCACGGCCACGCGCTTGCCCTCGAGGGAATAGTCGTGGTCCCAGCGCGCCGAGTGGAAGGTCTTGCCCTCGAAGCGCTCGAGGCCCGGCAACTCCGGCACGGCGGGCTCGCTGAGCGGGCCTTGCGCCGCGACGAGCACCCGCGCCGTCAACGGGCCATGGCTGGTCTCGAGGCGCCAGAGCTGCGCGTCCTCGTCCCAGGCGGCATCTCGGACCTCGTGGCCGAAGCGGATTTGCGGCAACACGCCGTAGCGATGGGCGCAGCGTTCGAGATAGGCCAGAATCTCGGGTTGGGGCGCGAAGCGGTGGCTCCAGTCGGGATTGGGTGCGAAGGAGAACGAGTAGAGGTGCGATTCAACGTCGCACGCGCAGCCGGGGTAGGTGTTGTCGCGCCAGGTGCCGCCGATGCGCTCGGCGCGCTCGAGGATCACGAAATCGTGCCGGCCTTCCTGCTTCAAGCGGATGGCCATGCCGATGCCGGCGAAGCCTGCGCCGACGATCGCGACGTGCACGTCCGGCGCCTGCGAACGGCCCATTGGAGCACCTCCTGGCGGGTTGATTCCGTCATCATACGATGCTAGATTACGAGTTGCAAACTTCCGTGCCTTCTCTGACCGAACAGGAGGAACGATGAGTCCAGCCACCAAGGCGCCGCCGCTGCGCGCCCGCCCCGCCCGCTTCGACCTCTCACGGACGCCGCTGCACTGGATACCGGGCGATCCCTACGCCTCGCATCTGATCAACGTGCTGAGCTTGATTGTTCCGGTCGGCGAGCGCTGGTTCATGAACATTCTGCGCGACGCCAAGGCGTACGTGGACGATGAGCGCCTCGCCGAGGACGTGCGCGGCTTCATGGGTCAGGAGTCCAGCCATTCGCGCGTGCACGAGGCGGTGCTCGCCTACATGCGCGCCCACGGCATCGAGACGGAGGCGTTCGTCGCGCGGCTGGAGTGGTTTTTGAACGAGGTGCTGGGGCCCAAGCAGCCGCCGCCGGGCGTGCCCGAGCGCTGGTGGATCGCATACCGCGTGGCCCTCGTGTCGGCGGCGGAGCAACTGACCGCCGTCTTGGGCAACTGGGTGCTCGACAATGGGACGCTCGATGAAGACGAAGCCGATCCCGTGATGCTGGATTTGCTGCGCTGGCACGGCGCCGAGGAGATCGAACACTGCGCGGTGGCCTTCGATTTGCTGGGCGCCCTGGCAGGGCCCTGGGCCTATCCCGTGCGGGCGCTCGGCATGAGCGTCTCGGCGCCGGTGTTGATCGGCTTGTGGCATCTCGGGCTCTACGGGACGGTGCAACAAGACGGCAGCTACGGACGAATGCCGTTGCCGGTATTCGACTTCGAGGCTTGC